>CALJWY010000094.1 GCA_937974465.1 uncultured Lysobacterales bacterium
TATATTGATCAGTACTACTGCAAATTTGACGATTTGAAAAAGCAGGGCCTGGATGCGCTCATTATCACTGGCGCCAATGTCGCCAATCCAAGCCTGGAGGAGGAACCATTTTGGCAGCCCTTGATAGATGTGGTGCGTTGGTCTGAACAAAATGTTGCTTCCACACTGTGCTCCTGTCTTGCCACCCATGCGCTTCTGAAGCACCGTTATGGGATCAACCGCAAGCCTTTGCCAGCCAAGCGCTGGGGCGTTTACAGCCACCGGGTATCTCAGCCTGGGCATCCCCTGCTCAGGGGAGTAAATACACGTTTTGATGTGCCGCATTCACGCTATAACGAAATTTCCGGGCAACAATTGGAAGCAGCCGGCCTGACTGTGCTGGTTGAAAGTGAGCAGGGCGGTGTGCACATGGCCGTCAGCCCGGACCAGTTTCGCATGATCTTTTTCCAGGGGCACCCTGAATACGATTTGAGCAGCCTGCTTAAAGAATACAAGCGTGAGATATTGCGTTACCTGGCAGGTGAGCTAGACGCCCCACCTGCCTACCCGGATCGCTATTTTTCAAAACAGGCCAAAGAGATTGCCGAACGCTTTATCAGCAAGGCAAAGCAGGCATCGGCTCGCAACGAACCACTGTCAGGATCGCTCGAAGATGATCTTCAACCCTTGCTGGACAACACTTGGGGGGACACGGCCAAAGCCATAGTCAATAACTGGCTGGGGCTGGTTTACAAGCTTACGAACCTGGATCGAAAGCAACTGTTTATGCAGGGCGTCGACCCGCAGGATCCTCTTGGTTTGAACGAGAGTTGATGATCAGTTCGGGATCGGTTGAATCCGCTGGTTGTTTAAGCTAATCCGAGGCAAACCGGTGCGAGAAACGACGCTTTACCGGGTAGGGGAAAACATCGATCAGACCACCTTCCAGGATGGTTTCCTTGATGCTGTTCCACCATTCTGGCTGAAGTAGTTCGGCGTGGTCTTTCCTGAACAATGCCATATCATCCCTGTTACTGAAAAAGAAAGGCCCGAATGATTCGGGAAAGACATCGTTTTGTCCAATTGAATACCAGGGCGTATCTGACATCTCGTCTTCAGGGTTGCGCGCAGGCGGGATACGGCGGAAATTGCAGTCTGTGATGTAGCAGATCTCGTCATAATCATAAAAAACAACACGTCCGTTTCGGGTCACACCGAAGTTTTTCTTCAGCATGTCGCCCGGGAAAATATTGGCGCCCACCATGTCACGGATGGATTGACCAAAATCCTTGATGGCGCGCTTTCGCTGCGTCGGCGTTGCTTGCGCGAGATAGTGATCAAGCGGCTCCATACGCCTCTCTATGTAGACATGCTGAATGACCAGCTTATCACCCACGACTTCGAGGGAGTTGGCAGCCTTGTTGCGCAGTTCTTCCAGTAGCTCGGGTTCTATCCGGTTCAACGGAATGGCGACATTGGAGTATTCCAGGGTGTCGGCCAGCCTGCCGACCCGGTCGTGGTATTTAACCAGTTGGTATTTTTGCCGGACCTCATCGCGTGATGCGGTTTTGGGCGGATCAAAGTGGTCTTTGATCAGTTTGAATACGAATTGGAATGACGGCAATGTGAACACCAGCATCACCATGCCTCGCACGCCCGGCGCCACCTGGAAATTATCCTGGGAGTGATTCATGTGGTGGTGCAACTCTCGGTAGAACAGGGTTTTGGCCTGTTTTTGCAGCCCCAGCATTGCATACAGGTCTACCTGGGATTTGCCTGGCATGATAGAGGTCAGAAAAGTGACATATGCCGAGGGCACTTCCATATCAACCATGAAGTAGGCACGTGAAAAACTGAATACAATGGAAACATCCTTGCGGCGGAGCAGGGCCGTGTCCACGTAAATCTCCCGTGCATCATCCTGTAAAAGCGGGATCACCAGGGCCTGGGTTTGATCACCGTTAATGACACGGGCGACGATATAGGCAGCCTTGCTGCGGAAAAACAGAGAGCCAAGTACCTGTATCTGGTAATTGGGGTGAGCTTTCCAGTTTTTACCCCGTATCTCCAGCAGGGCCATTTCAAGGCGGCGGACGTCGCGGCGCAGATTCTGGAAGTGGTTGCTCAAATGAAAGCCCGTGATAACCTCCAGCAGGCAGCGGCGCAAACCCTGTGTGGGCGGATAGTAGCTGCGGTAAGAAGGGCTCGATCCGTGCAGGTGTTCGGTGCTTATACTTGGACGCCAGAAAATATTTTTATTATTAAAATAATTTCTATGTAAGACTCTGCAAACTACGGAGTTATAGAATGTTTCAGCACATTCCGCTTGAAGATGATTTAACAGAAGGGTGATGAAAGCTGTCTTTATTTCCGGCCACAACTCAGCGTTTTCACGAGCCTCTGGAAAATCGCTGTTGAGTGTTTGCACGGTCTCGTTTACGCGCGCCTCATAGCCCAGGATACGTTCCTTTCTGCCTTCACCGGCACGCGACCAGTCGGCGTGCTCAAAACAGAACTTGGCCTCGGCGCCAAACCTGCGAAACAGGAAATAATGCTTGTCGAATCCATCCAGGATGGTCTGTGCGATGGCTTGGCAATCCTGTGGGGAAGCGCTCATATCGACCCTGTGATCTGTTATGTGACTAAGTTAACACTTCAAATACTTTGTGCAAGGGCCTGGGCCCAGATTCGGCAACCATTTGCAGAAGGGTGAAAGCCATCCCGGCAGAACTCCAGTTCAAGCGGGTCTGTAAAGCTTGGTATATGCAGCATATTGTCGCACCGGGAAATCACATCGGCGGTGATCCTATCCAGTGTAGCGGCTCTTTTACCAAG
>CALJWY010000095.1 GCA_937974465.1 uncultured Lysobacterales bacterium
GCATTGGAGCGACCGCGCTCAACCATGGCTTCAGACCCCTCGACACCGGTCACCCTCCCGGCACGGGTTGCCAGCGGCAAGGTGAAATTGCCGAGCCCACAAAACAGGTCCAGCATATTATCTTCAGCTTGCGGGTCCAATAACTCCAGAGCCCTCATCACCATTAACTCATTGATACCGCCATTGACCTGGACAAAATCCAGTGGTTCAAACTGAAAGCGCAAGCCCAGTGACTCAAGCTGATACTCCAGTTGAAAATCTGCGGGTGCCAGCAGACGGATACTTTCGGGACCAGCTGGCTGCAAATAGATGGCCAGACCGGTTTCTTGCGAAAAAGTACAAAGCCGGTCACTATCAACCGGCGATAGCTCTTCCAGATGTCGCACGATCAAAGCGCTTTGAGCGTCACCGCAGGCCACTTCAATTTGCGGAATGCTGGCACGGCACTGCAAGGATTCGATTAAGCGTGACAGCCCAGGTAAGGCATCAGCGATTTCCTTCCGTAATATGTGGCACTCCCCCATATCGGCTACGTAGCGGCCATTTCTCTCACGAAATCCAACCAGCACCCGCCCCTTGCCGGCCACATCCCTGACAGACAGGCGTGCTTTGCGCCGATAATTCCACAATGAACCACTCAGGGAGGAGTAAACCTGTGCAGGTTGAACCTGCCCCAGTTCTTGCAGTTGCTCTAATAATGCCGCTTCCTTTCTGGCCAACTGCCGGTCCATGGAAACATGCTGCAGATTACAAGCGCTGCAATCACCAAAATGTGCACAACGAGGCTCCACCCTTTCCGGTGAGGGTCGCAACACTTCAAGTGTTTCCGCCTTACCACGATTGTGACGGCCGAACAGGTAACGGGCGAGGACTGTTTCGTCTTCCAGGGTGTCGTGAACATGAAGTTTCTTACCCTCATGTTCAGCCAGCCCCATGCCTTTAGCATCAACAGAAGTGATTTCCAATTCAAAAGGCGTAGCCGGTAGTTTCTTGCGATTACGCCCCATTAGCAGGCTGCCTGAATTGCTTGGTAAATAAGTTCATTCTATTTCTTCAAAAAACGTATAATTACCTGATATATCTCTTTATTTAATTAATAAAAGCATGTCTTTCACAGCCTTTTCCAAGCCCGTAAACAACGCTTTCGCGACAATAGAATGACCGATATTCAGCTCCACCAGCTGTGGGATTTGAACAATTGGCCGGACGTTTTCATAGTGTAAGCCATGACCCGCATTAACCTGTAAGCCAATGGAATCACCGTGCTCCGCCGCACGCACAATTCGTTGCAACTCGGAAGCGATATCATCCTGACCAGCATCGGCATAACTGCCGGTATGCAACTCCACCACGGGCGCACCACAAGCCACTGCCGCATCCAACTGTTCAAGATCAGGGTCGATAAACAGCGAAACCCGGATACCGGCCTCACCCAGGCGCTTACAGGCATACTTGACCGCATCATAATGGGCCAGCACATCCAGTCCGCCCTCGGTGGTCAATTCTTCACGCTTTTCGGGAACCAGGCAAACATCGGCAGGACGATTGATCTCCGCAATGGCCAGCATTTCATCGGTCACGGCCATTTCAAGGTTGACCCGGGTCTGCACCTGCCTGCACAAATCAACAACCTCCTGGTCCTGAATATGCCTTCGATCCTCACGCAGGTGAACGGTAATTGCATCCGCGCCGGCATTTTCGGCAACCTGCGCGGCCTCCAAAACGCTGGGGTAATGAGCACCCCGCGCCTGTCGGATGGTCGCAATATGGTCAATATTGACCCCCAGTAACAACTTTCCAGATCGCATATCAAAATCCTCTTGGCTTCGTTTCCAACCTGTCAGGTGGAAAATAAAGACAAACTTGCTAACGGTTTATCACCCAGGTGGTATCCGATTACACACCGCATCAGGGTTCGTAACGCCGGCAACTGCTCAGCTTGCAGGTTTTCACTATGGAGCGCCAGCAAAACAGCACCGGAAAACCTGCCTTGCCCGGGGCCGGGACATAATACCGGCCCGCGGTCCGGTTTATAGTCATACCAATTCTGTTCCTTAACCTCTGCACCAGTCCCGTATTCACGGTCCAGCAACATGGCGTAACCTATCGCATCCAAAACATGTTTCTCAAACACACGTAACAACGGTTGAGGCGAAGTCTCGGCAGCCAGGTCTGACAGGGCCGATCGATAACGCTCAAAAACCTCCGCGTGCGGGTCACCACGATGCAACAGGCGCATCAGTAATTCGTTCATATACAGGCCACAATACAACGATTGCCCCAGCAAAACCGGTGGCGAGGCGACCTGGTCTGCAGCGGTCAAAGTACCCAGGTCACTTTTCTGATTCCAGCTCAGCAACAAGGGACGGAAAGGTTGCAGCACATTCTTCCATCGGGACCGTGCGGATTTCGCACCCCTGGCAACCACCGCAACACGGCCATGTTCCCGCGTAAAGGCTTCTATGATCAAGCTGGTTTCACGAAAAGAGCGGCTGTGCAATACATACGCCGGTTCCAGTTGCATTCGGCTCATAAAAACCCTGCCCTGTCAGTCCGTGTATCCAAACCTTTCGATCAAACGATCGCTGTCGGACCAGTCACGACTGACCTTCACAAACAGACGCAAGAATATTTTTTCACCGAAAAGCTCTTCCAGTACCATGCGGGCGTTACTGCCAACCTGTTTCAGCACAATGCCTTTTTTACCTATCGTGATTTGTTTTTGGCTTTCCCGTTCCACCCAGATGATGGCACCAATGGTCAGTAACTTGCCCTTACGCTTGAACTCCTCGATCTGAACAGTCAGTGCGTAAGGTAATTCCTGGTGCAGGCGCAGGGTCAGTTGTTCACGTATCATTTCCGCGGCCAGAAACCGTTCACTGCGGTCGGTAAATTGGTCCTCATCATAAAAAGGCCTCGAAAAAGGCAGCTTTTTTAACACCTCTTGCTCCAGCGCCTCAACACCACTGCCATTTTTTGCGGAAATCATCATGATGCTACTGTAGGAGTTGTCGCGAAAGTTCTGATCCACAAAACCAAGGAGCGACTCTTTGTCCGGCACCAGGTCAATCTTGTTCAAAACCAGCATCACAGGGACATCCACGCTACTGAGGGCCTTGGCGACAAATTCATCCTGGCGGGTCCAGTTTCCTGCTTCCACCAGAAACATAACCATATCCACATCCCGGAAAGATGCCTGTGCGACACGGTTCATATAGCGGTTTAGAGCCCGTTTGGCGGTATGGTGGATACCGGGGGTATCGACATAAACAACCTGCCCCTGCTCAGTGGTTTTAATACCTGCGAGCTTCTGTCGCGTGGTTTGTGGCTTGGCGGTGACAATACTGACCTTCTGTCCCAGTATCTGGTTCAGCAAGGTCGACTTACCAACATTGGGCCGCCCGACGATGGAAACGTAACCGAAGCGGAAGTCTTCCTGTGATGTGTTTTCGGTATTCATTTCACAATGGTCACTTTATTGATTCACTTGTAATGGCATCCAGTGCACTGGCTGCTGCAGATTGTTCGGCCTTTTGACGGCTTCCCCCCTGGCCTTCGACCTCAATGCCGACGGTCTTGTCCAGGTATTTCACAACAAAGTGCTTTTTATGCGGCGGTCCCGATTCGCTAAGCAATTGGTACTCTGGCAGTGGATATCCCCGCCCCTGCAACCACTCTTGCAAACGTGTTTTTGGATCTTTTAATTCATCTGCTTCGGGTAAGCGGGCAATGACCGGGTCACAGATATGCTGAATAACCTTTTTACAGGGCTCAAAGCCGCCGTCGAGGTATATGGCGCCGAATATGGCTTCCAGTGTATCTGCCAGTATCGAGTCCCGCTTGAAGCCACCCGACTTCAGTTCTCCGCCACCCAGTTTGACGTAGTCACCCAGCTTCAATTCGGTCGCCAACTCAGCAAGCGTTCTGCCACGCACAACGCGCGCCCTCAAACGACTGAGGTCGCCCTCGCTGTTGTCAGGCCTGGAAGCAAACAGGCTGGCGGAAACGACAAAGTCAAGTATGGCATCACCAAGAAACTCGAGGCGTTCGTTGTTGGTTTGCCCGATACTGCGATGCGACAGGGCCAGGGCCAGCAGATCGGGGTTATCAAAGGTATACGGTATGCCGGGGA
>CALJWY010000096.1 GCA_937974465.1 uncultured Lysobacterales bacterium
AAATCCATACTGCCATCCAGGCCAAGATAACCCATGGACCCGGTATAAAAACTCCGGCCATGGCGCTCCAATTCTGCAATGATCTCCATGCAACGCACTTTTGGGCAACCCGTAATGGTTCCACCCGGGAACACCGCCCGAATGACATCGACGGGCGATACATCATTACGGAGCTGTCCGCGCACGTTTGAGACGATATGATGAACATGTTCATAGGTCTCGACAACCATCAGTTCATTGACATCAACGCTTCCCGCCTCACAGACCCGTCCGAGATCATTACGTTCGAGGTCGATCAGCATGACATGTTCGGCCCGCTCCTTGGGATGCGCCAATAATTCCCTGCTGAGTTGCTGGTCGGACTGCACGTCGGCACCACGCGGGCGTGTTCCGGCAATTGGTCGTGACTGCACCACGCCATCCCTGACTTCCACCAGCCTTTCCGGCGAGGAACTCATCAATACGTAATCCTGCCAACGGACAAGGCCGGCGAACGGTGCCGGGTTGTTTTGCCGCAGAGCCTGATAAAGCTCTCTCACATTGACCGGTCCTTCAAATGCACCTTCCCAGCCGCGCGACAAATTAACCTGGAACACGTCACCATCGAGAATATAGTCGTGAATCCTGGTCACTGCATTTTTGAAAATGAGTGGATCATCCGGTTGAAGCTGTACCAGCCTGCCCCGGTTTGTAGCAGGCGTGATGGTAATTTCACTGAGTTCGTCCTGCATGCATTGCAACAGTTGGCTGGACTCCGCCACCAGGTGTAATACACCGGGTTCAGAAGGCCTGCTGTAGACAACACCATCACAACGACTTGCGAAAGCGACCGGAAAGCCGTCGCTGGCTGACGGAAACGGCACGATCGGTTCAATTTCTGCAGCCAATTCGTAGCCCAGGTACAGAAACCAGCCACCAATAAACGGCCACTCAGCATGTTGATAAGCGCTGCGTTTCTGCTTTTGATACCAACTTTCAAGGCTGGATAAAAATCCGGCTCCATCGTTGATACCGTCAAGGTCACCATTGGTTGCCAGGCTCAGTTGCTCACCATTTGCCCTGAGCAACAGGCTGCACTGGCCCAGCGGGCCACTGGTGGCACTGTCAAGAAGATAGGGATAGCTACCGGGAAGCGCGTCGGCAATCGCGGACAGATCGTACGCGGATTCTAATCTACAGCTATACAAAACCGGTGTCAGCCGGTGACTTTACGAAATACGAGGCTGCCATTGGTGCCGCCAAATCCAAACGAGTTGGAAATAGCGATATTCAGATTCGCCTGCCTTGCCGTATTGGGCACATAGTCCAGATCACAGCCCTCGCCCGGATTGTCGAGATTAATCGTCGGCGGGATGACACCATCACGTAAACTTAACAGGCTGAAAATAGCCTCGACACCACCCGCAGCACCCAGCAGGTGCCCGGTCATGGACTTGGTCGAGCTAACCGCCAGCTTGTAAGCATGATCACCAAACACGGTCTTGGTGGCGATGGTTTCTGCAAGATCGCCCAAGGGCGTTGATGTACCGTGGGCATTGATGTAATCAACATCCTGCGGGTTAATACCGGCGTCATTGACGGCAATCTGCATACAACGTGCTGCACCTTCACCATCTTCCGGTGGCGCCGTCATATGGAATGCATCTCCACTCATACCGAAACCGATGGCCTCGCCATAAATCTTGGCGCCACGTTTCTTGGCATGCTCATATTCTTCGAGGATTACCACACCAGCGCCGTTTGAAAGTACGAAACCGTCGCGGTCCCTGTCCCAGGGCCGGCTGGCTTTTGCAGGTTCGTCATTGCGGGTTGACATGGCTCGCGCGGAGATAAAGCCACTGACCGAAGTCGGTGTGGTCGCAAATTCGGCACCGCCCGCCACCATGATGTCCGCGTCACCGTATTGAATCATGCGCATGGCGGTGCCCATGTTATGGGTCGCGGTGCTGCAGGCGGTAACGATAGCGATATTGGGGCCCTTCAGATTGTAATTGAGTGACAGAAAGCCACCGATCATATTGATAATTGAGCCCGGAATAAAGAACGGGCTGACCTTCCGCGGGCCACCTTTAAGATAAGCCTCCGTGGTGGCCTCGATTGTTTTCAGGCCACCGATACCAGAGGCCAGCGCACAACCGATACGCTCGGGGTCGTAGTTTGAGTTTTCATCCAGCAAGCCGGCATCTTGCAAGGCATCTACTGAAGCTGCATAACCGTAATGGATAAAGTCATCCAGTCGTTTTGACTCACGTGGCGCCAGGTATTGAGTGACATCAAAATCAATCACTTCACCGGCGATACGGGTCTTCATTTGGTCTGCATCAAACGACGAAATCGTCTTGATGCCACTGCGGCCATTACAAATAGCATCCCAGGCGGAATCAATCGTACTTCCTACGGGTGACACGATACCCATCCCGGTAACTACCACGCGACGTTGCGACATTTTTTAAACCCTCAAAATTGGATTTCCAAACGTATAACGGCCGGCAAATTGCCGGCCGCTCACGACTTATTCAATTGTCAGCTTCAGCTGGCGTTGGAGTTGACGTAGTCAATTGCCTGCTGAACGCTGGTAATCTTTTCCGCGTCCTCGTCAGGGATTTCACACTCGAACTCTTCTTCGAGCGCCATTACGAGCTCTACGGTATCAAGCGAATCCGCGCCCAGGTCGTCTACGAAAGATGCATTGGCGGTTACTTCATCTTCTTTAACCCCAAGCTGCTCTACAACAATCTTTTTAACGCGTTCTTCAATGTTACTCATGTTTTAATAGTTCCTGAATGTGGGACACAAGAGACGTAATTTTAAAGAAACTACGGCTGTTCTGCCAGTGTTGTGCTCTACAAAGAGTGTAGCTTAGCAAAGCATTGTTACGATTCGCCACCGTATGTGACACGGTTTGTGGGCCATAAATCAATTTTTTCTACAGATATTTCTCCACCAACACACACATCATGACATGTACATGCCACCGTTTACGTGGATGGTCTGGCCGGTAATGTAAGCTGCCGATGCGGATGCCAGAAAACTCACTGCTGCGGCAATATCATCTACCTCACCCAGCCGGTTTAACGGAATATCAGCCAGCATGGCATCACGCTGCGCCTCTGACAGTTCGCGGGTCATATCGGTATCGATAAAGCCGGGCGCAACAACGTTCACGGTAATTCCGCGCGATCCGACCTCGCGCGCCAGGGATTTCGAAAAGCCCATCATTCCGGCTTTGGCTGCCGCATAGTTGGACTGGCCGGCATTGCCCATTGAGCCGATGACCGATGCAATACTGATGATGCGGCCCTGCCGTGCCTTCATCATACCTCGCAGACAGGCCTTCGACAGGCGGTATACCGAACGTAAATTGGTGTCGAGAACGGTATCCCAGTCGTCTTCTGACATCCGCATAAGAAGTTGATCACGGGTGACACCGGCATTATTGACCAGGATGGTGGGTGCGGATTCCTGCGCCGCAATATCCTTCAGAGCCGCAGCAATAGCGTCCGCGTCATTGACGTCGAGCTTCAGTCCGCTGAGGCCGGCAATCTTGCGGTCAGTGATAGCCAGCGCGCCGGCGTCGGACGTCGCGGTTCCAAATACCCTGGCGCCGGCGCCAGCAAGTGTATCCGCAATGGCGGCGCCGATGCCGCGACTGGCCCCGGTTACCAGTGCCACCTGTCCCTGTAAACTTTCAGACATTGTCAATCTCCAGACTCGTTATTTTGTATATTCTGATCAGTACTTAACCAGCGCGGATGCCCAGGTGAACCCGCCACCAAAAGCCTCCAGCAACAAGGTTTGTCCCCTCTTCACCTTGCCCGACCTGACCGCTTCATCGAGTGCCAGAGGCACCGATGCAGCGGATGTATTGCCATGCCGGTCAACTGTAACCACGACCTGGTCCATGGTCATCCCAAGCTTCTTGGCAGTTGCAGAAATGATTCGATGGTTGGCCTGGTGTGGGATTAACCAGTCGAGTTCCGACTTGTCCATATTGTTGTGAGCAAGGGTCTCATCGACGATTCGCCCCAGTGTCCTGACAGCCACTTTGAACACTTCGTTACCCTTCATATGGATGCGCACACCACCACGTTCCTCCGCCTTGAAGCCTCTGCCCACGCCGACATCCGTGCCCAGCAGGTCGCTGTGACGGCCAGCCGCATGGATATGGGTCGACAAAATTCCAGGCTCATCAGATGCCTCGATAACAACAGCTCCGGCGCCGTCACCAAACAGGACAGCCGTACCGCGGTCGTTCCAATCGAGCATTGCAGTTAACTTATCAACGCCCACGACCAAGGCCCTTTTGACATCACCGCAACGCACGAACTTGTCAGCGACCGCAAGGGCATACATAAAGCCCGAGCAGGCAGCATTGACGTCCATGGCGCCACAATCCGGCAGGCCCAGCCTGGCCTGGATCAGGCAAGCGGTACTGGGGAATACGACATCCGGTGTGGTGGTACCGACAATCAACAGGCCAATATCCTCGGGATTGACCCCGGCTGCCTGTAAGGCCCTCTGGGCCGCAACTTCCGCCATGTCGGCACTGGTCTCATCCTCGTGCGCAAGACGGCGCTCACAGATACCGGTGCGATCCCTGATCCACTGGTCAGAGGTGTCCAGGATCTTCTCGAGGTCGGCATTGGTGACGATTTTTTCCGGCAAATAGCCACCGGTACCGATAATTTTTGAATATTTCACTGGTTCTCCCACTAGCCTGCCTCGATCGAATAATCATGAATCATTGATTCAATTTGCTGTGGAACCTGGCGCTCGGCTTCAGACACAGCCTCAATAATTGCGTGGCTCATGGCCGGACGATCTGCGTTACCGTGGCTCTTGACCACAACGCCGCACAGACCCAACAAAGGGGCACCATTATGCTTGGATGGTTCGAAGCGCGCCAGCGTCCGTTTAATAGACCTGCCGGCCAGTAGTGCTCCCAGGCGGTCAAGCCAACTGTTCTGCATCGCCATTTCCAGTTCCTGAAAGAACATCCTGGCAAGCCCTTCCCCGGACTTGAGTATCAGGTTGCCGGAAAACCCATCGCAGACTGCAACATCGGTCTTGCCCGCAAAGATATCATGGCCCTCGATAAATCCCGTGTAGTTAATGGGTAACTCTTTGAGCATCAGGTGAGCCTCTTTGACCAGGCTATCACCCTTGCTGTCCTCATGCCCGACATTGAGGAGTGCCACCCGCGGCTGTTTTGAATCATCCTCAAGTGCGCAGGCGACAGAACCCATGATTGCAAACTGTACCAATTGGTTTGCACTGACGTTCAGGTTTGCGCCGAGATCCAGCAGGCTGGTGTGGGCAGACGCGGACGGAACCCGTGACATCAGGGCGGGCCGTTCGATACCGGGCAACATGCCGAGAAGTTTTACCCCCAGCGCCAGAATGGCGGCGGTGCTGCCGGCGCTGACACAAGCCGCGGCATGGCCATCAGCAACCTGTTGCAGGGCAATCCACAGGCTGCTGCCCTTGCCGCGCCTCAAGGCGGCAACAGGCCGGGCATCCGAGGCCAGGGCATGTGTCGCAAACACAGTATGCAACCGATCAAAGCAATGCCCGTATTGAGACTCGGCCTGGCAGGAAGTGATAACCGGCGCCATCTGCTCTTCGATGCCACACAGGTAGATCTCGACCTCGGGATGGCCGGCCAGCACGTCCAACGCGGCTGGGATTGTCACGGATGGACCGTAATCACCACCGTGCACGTCCAGCGCCAGCACAATATTACCCGCGCCGATTCTATGCGGTTCCCGGGTCTGTTTGTCACTTGAGTCTGATTTGCCCATACAATGCTATTTCAGAACGAAAACCGCCGGCAGCTTGGCCGGCGGTTGGTTCCACAAAATGGTACCGTATAAAGAATCGAACTTATTCTTCTTCTTCGTCAATCTCAATTACGGGTGTGTCAATAACTTTACGGCCCTTATAGTAACCCTCAGGGCTGACGTTGTGACGCAGGTGCGTCTCGCCAGTGGTCGGGTCAACTGACAGGGTTGGCGCTTTCAATGAGTCGTGCGAACGGCGCATGCCACGTCGTGAGGGTGTTTTTCGGCTTTTTTGTACAGCCATGATGATCTACTCCTGATTCAAAAAATATTTACTAAATTCGGTTTAATTCGGCCTGTCTAACCAGGCTTGTCCTGTTTAAGCATATCCTGCAACACGGCAAAAGGGTTCTTTTTAGCCCCTTTCGGCGGGTCGGATTCTTTCACTACCTCGCCACCGGTTGAAAACTCCACCTTTTGCAAACCACGCTTACGCGGTATCTGCGGCAGGGCAAGCAACAATTCATCTTCTACCAGGCTGGCAATAGCCAACCTTCCGTTTTCGGTCTGCACCGGTTCGTAATTGTCCGGCAGATCCGCTTCCTCGCTCAAGTGCTCGATAACGGCCAACTCGCTGTTCCGCATGACCTGCTCGTCGTACACTTCCAGGCTTGCCTGGCATATCAACGGCAGCGCAGCCTTAACCTGGATGTCTATAACAACGCGCTTGTCCAGATCCATCCTGAACGTGACGACAAATGACGCCTCGCCCAATGGCCCATCACCTTCTGCGCTCACCAGCAGCGGGGCCAATCGCTTCATCCTCACCAATGGTATGGTGCCGCTGAATGAGCGTTTGCCTTCAGCAGCGCGAACAGGTGAAATCCAGTCTGGATATTCCCGCGACATAGCCTCACAATTTCCAGTGGCCGATCACATGGACCTCAATTTTATTTAAACCGTCCTGAAAAACCCGGTTCATTACCTTGATCCAGTAACCTAACCCAAAAACATTACCCAATATCAAAACAAGACAGTTAAACTTAAAGCCCTGCTCTGCCAGGATCCCGGTACTATCCAGGATCATGTCACCAGCATAAGACTGATAACAAGCCAACGTAACCGGTTATTTTACTACACAAATGAATAACGAGTCACTACCTGTAAAACTAATTCTTGCTTCATCAAGCAAATACCGGCAACTGCTGTTACGCAGGCTCGGAATCCCCTTTGAGGCCATTGCCCCCGAAACCGACGAAACTGCCCGCGCCAATGAGTCTCCGGCCGACCTTGTTGCTCGTCTCGCCTTTGCAAAAGCCGATGCCATTTGCCAGCGCTTTCCTGCCTGCGTGGTTATTGGCTCCGACCAGGTGGCTGTGTTCGATGGCAAAGTCCTTGGCAAGCCGGGCGCCCATGCAGCAGCAGTCCAACAGCTTGAGTCTTTTAGCGGCCAAAGCGTGGAATTTCTGACCTCCGTGGCTGCCAGGCGTCATGAAAGCGGCTTCACAGAGCAAGACACCGACCGCACCACGGTACACTTCAGATCACTCTCAAGCGGTGAAATTGAGCGCTATCTTGTGACGGAAAAGCCCTATGACTGTGCCGGTGCGTTCAAGGCAGAATCACTGGGAGTGACCCTGTTTGAATCCATTGAAAATAACGATCCGACTGCATTGATAGGATTACCCCTCATTCACGTGGCTGCCATGTTGAGACGCGCAGGCATACGATTGCCATAGACCCTGATGTTTACCGG
>CALJWY010000097.1 GCA_937974465.1 uncultured Lysobacterales bacterium
TGGTAGCAAACTGGTCATCACGTTTTTTGCCAAAGCCAACGTTGCCGGGATTGATCCTGTACTTGGCCAGCAACCGGGCACATTCAGGGTACTTTTGTAACAACATGTGGCCGTTGTAGTGGAAATCGCCGACCACCGGAACATGACATGACATCATCTCCAGTCGCTCCATGATTCCGGGCACCGACGCGGCGGCATTCTCTGTATTAACCGTAATGCGGACCAGCTCGGAACCAGCGCGGGCGAGTTCGGCAATCTGCGTCGCAGTTGACTTGATGTCCTCGGTATCGGTGTTGGTCATCGATTGCACCACCACCGGGTGTTGAGTGCCGATTAAAACGCCACCGACATTAACCGTCGGCGATAGTCTTTGCGCGTTTGCAGCAGCCCCCGTGTTCACCGAACCATTACTCAACTGAATCTTCCTCAACATGTTCCAGGCTGTCGCCCCGACTCATGATGGGCCAGGCTGCGTGCAGGTAAACCCACATCGACCAAAGCGTAAGCGCTGCTGACAGGTACAAGAGCATTTCACCGACCAGTAACACGGGCAAACCAAACAATGGATACTCAAACAATAAACAAGAGATGGCTGTCATTTGAAATATGGTTTTGAGTTTTCCCAACAATCCAACCTTGACAGTCCCCCTTTCCCCCATTTCCGACATCCATTCCCGCAAACCGGAAATGGCGATTTCACGGCCGATGATAATAGCTGCCGACAGTGTAAAAAATATCTCTGGAAATATGATCGTCGGCGGGTTCTGAACCAATATCACCAGTGCCGTGGCGACCATCAACTTATCGGCAACAGGGTCAAGGAAAGCGCCGAATTTGGACATCAGCTTCATTCGTCGTGCCAGGTAACCATCCAGCCAATCGGTAATAGCTGCGAAGATAAAAACTGCTGCCGCCGCAAAACTTGCCCATGCATAGGGCATATAGAAAAACAACACCAACACGGGGATCAATGCAATTCGCATCAGTGTCAGAATCATTGGAAACGTCAATTGCATGGTTGGGGCCCCATCGAAGTCATTCCCCTATTATCGCAGAAAATATACAGCCGATGAACGCATTCCAGTATTTATATTCGGAAGAGCCTGGCGGCATTGCCGCCCGGCGTGATCAATGCAGCGCTTTGAAAATCCTTTGCGCCAGTTGCCTGTTTATCCCGGGAATTCCCATCAATTCATCCACCCCGGCTTTGCGCACCCCCTGGAGCCCACCGAAATGCGTCAACAATGCACGACGACGGCGTGCACCGACACCGGGGACATCCTCCAACACCGAATGCACCGTCGCCTTTTGCCGCCGGCCCCGGTGTCCGGTAATGGCAAACCGGTGCGCCTCATCCCGAACCTGTTGAATCAAATGCGATGCCAGGGATTCCGGTCCGGGTTGCAGACTGAACGGAGCAACCGGTAGCACCCATTCCTCGAAACCGGCGCGGCGTGATGGTCCTTTTGCGACCCCCATCAGGGGTATATCGCTCAAACCACAATCGGCCAGCACATCCATGGCTACAGACAACTGGCCTTTACCGCCATCAACCACGATCAGATCGGGTAAATGGCCTTCCTCTTTTTGTAATTTTCGGTAGCGTCGGCTGAGCACCTCGCGCATGGCTGCGTAGTCATCGCCGGGCTCAAATCCCTTCAGGTTATAACGGCGGTAACGGGATTTGACCGGCCCATCGGTTCCAAACACCACGCACGAGGCCACGGTCTTGTGACCGGACGTATGTGAAACGTCAAAACACTCGATAATTTGCGGTGTCTCTTCGAACTGCAATAAATCGGTTAACGACTCGAACTGCTTACTGATCCGCGACGTCTCCGAGTGACGCATATGCAGGGCATTCAGGGCATTGCGGCCAGCCAGCTCCAGCCATTGCTTGCGATGACTGCGTGGATGCGGCTGGATGCTTACCTTGCGGCCCAGGCGGTCGCTGAATACATCTTCGAACAGTTCCTTGCGTGGTACCTCGTGCGACACTATCAGCTCTGGAGGTGGTTTTCGCTCACGGTAAAACTGACCCAGAAAAGCCTCCAACACCTCTGCATCGGTATACCCTTCAGCTTGGGTGGGAAAATAGTCACGCTGGCCAAGGCTGCGACCACCACGCACCGAAATAACCTCTATGGCGCAACCCCGATTTAGCCTGGCCAGGGCGATGATATCCAGATCGCCATTACCGGAGGACACAAACTGACGTGCCTGCATCTGTTTGAGGTGGTTGATCTGGTCACGGTAATGTGCGGCCTGCTCATAATGCATCGACTCTGCCGCGTGTTCCATCCGGCCAATCAGTCGTTCAATGACCTTGCGGCTCTGTCCACGCAAAAACAACAGGGCGTCTTCTACCTGGCCTGCATACGCCTCGGCCGAGACCTTATCTGCGCACGGCGCAGTACAGCGCTTGATCTGGTACTGCAGACAGGGCCGGGTGCGGTGGTTGAAGTAACTGTCCTCGCAATTTCTCAACAGAAACAATTTTTGAATCAGGTTGATACTTTCGCGCACCGAACTGGCGGAAGGATATGGCCCAAGATATTGTTTTCCCTTGTCCTTTCCGCCACGGTGAAAAGCAATCCGCGGGAACTCATGATCCGTACCCAGCATGACCCATGGATAGCTTTTGTCATCCCGCAACAGGACGTTATAGCGGGGTTTGAGTGATTTAATCCACTCATTCTCAAGCAACAGTGCCTCAGCTTCGGTACGCGCCAGGCTGACTTCAATGGACTCAATGCGCGCTACCATGCGCATGATCCGCTCAATCTTAGGACGGGCGTCAAAATAGCTGGCCACACGTTTACGTAAATTGGCAGCTTTACCAACATAGAGTGCTATGCCGGCCGAATCACGCATAAGATACACGCCAGGACCTGCGGACAGACGACGTGCAAACTTTTTGCCGTCAAAACCTGTTTGCTTATCGTTCGGGGCCGATTCACTCACCACTAGCGATCCTTTAAACGATTCTCGACCTCAAGCAGCAAGCCAGCGGTAGCAAGATCCAGCAATTTACACATATGGGTAAAGCCATCCATGCCACCGTAATACGGGTCTGGAACGTCCCTCGGGTAACCTTCGGGGTGATAATCCATCATCATTTTTAACTGCGCTCTTGAATCCTCGGGCTGGATGGCCTGCAGATCTGAAAAATTGCTCTGATCCATTGCAATGACGAAGTCAAAGTCATGGAAGTCCTGCGCGTTCACCTTGCGGGCGCGCAAATCTGCAATATCGACACCAAAGGTTGATGCTGTTTCCACTGCCCGGGGGTCAGGCGCGTGGCCAACGTGGTAACTGTGGGTGCCAGCCGAGTCTATTGAAACCCGGTCCTGATGTGGTGATTTGCTCAGCGCATAGGCAAAAAAACCTTCAGCTGAAGGCGATCGGCAGATATTCCCCATGCATACAAATAGTACTTTTATCATATACCTATAATATTCTCTTAATGTTATTTATATAAACAAATCACGTACACGTGCAAGATCTTCCGGGGTATCAATACCTGCCGGTATGAACTCACAGGCCCTGGCCATGGCGATTTTTCCGCCCTGCTCCATGACCCTTAGCTGTTCAAGTCTTTCTGCAGTTTCCAGGGCGGTCGCGCTGCTGGCCGTGAAGTGCAGGAGCGCATCCAGACGGTAGGCATACAAGCCCAGGTGCCGCTTCCACTCAACCCCTCCCCGCATGGCTGCGTCAATACTGTCAAAGGCACGCGCATACGGCACCGGCGCGCGACTGAAATACAGAGCGCAGCCGCGCTCATCAGTTACGACTTTGACCGCATTCGGGTTCAGTACCTCGGCAGCTTCTTCAATTGGCCAATAAAGACTGGCAACCTGGCAATCTGTCCGCTCGACCAAAAGCGCTGCCACCTGTTCCAGGCAGGCGGGAGGCATCAGCGGTTCATCGGCCTGCAAATTAACAATCAGGCAATCGTCCGGCCAGTCCAGCACGGTGGCGCACTCGGCAATGCGGTCACTACCGCTCTGATGGTCTTTGCTGGTCATCACAACCCGTGCGCCGAAGGAGTTGGCAGCCTCAACAATCCGTTGATCATCTGTGGCAATCACCACTGATTCTGCCGAAGATGCGCATGCCCGCCGCCAAGCCCGCTCGAGCATGCTCTGACCTGCAAGATCCAACAGCACCTTGCCAGGCAGGCGCTCGGAGGCAAACCGTGCGGGAATTACAATATGGAACGCGCCGTTGGCCATGTTTAGCTATCTTCTCCAGTTAATGCTGCCAGTTGATGCCTGATTATATGCTCAAATTTAACAGGCAAGGTTGTTACAACCGGTATGTACCACGCATTCTGCAAGCCCAGGCCTGTGCATTTCACCGCGTCTTTCTCTGTCATGATTATTACGGTTCCGTTTTCAATGGCGGCAAAATCAGCGGCTTTGAAACTGTGGTGATCCGGAAATGCATGCGTTTCGGCAGTTATCCCCAGCTTTTCCAGCATTTGGAAAAACCGCCCCGGATGACCGATTGCAGCCACCGCATGCGTCGCCATGCCGGCCTGTTGAGCCACAAAATCCTGCAAGGAGATTTCCACTTGTTGGTCGACAGAGCACACGGAACTGGGCTGCAGTTCCATAACAGCGGCCTCAAGCCGCCCCGGCTTTGTGGGCCACTCACCATTGGTGACCACGTGATCAACTTTCCACAGACGTTCCGCAGATTCGCGTAACGGCCCGGCAGGTAACAGGTGCCCATTTCCCAGGCCGCGCTCACCGTCGACAACGCAGATTTCCAAATCCCGGTGCAAACTGCTCTGTAGCCCGTCGTCTGAAAAAATAAGGTCCACATCCATGTCGCATAATTTCTTCACTGCATGGATGCGATCACTTGCAACAACGATTGGGAGCCCCGTTCGCCGGGCCAGTAAAACCGGTTCATCACCACAGGCTCCAACATCACTGTCAGCATTTACCAAGACAGTTTCCTGCCCTGAGCGGCCATAACCGGTGCTGGCGATTCCAGCCTTAAGTCCCAGCTCAGCAGCGAGCTCACACAAACGAATAACCAACGGTGTTTTGCCGCTACCGCCCGCGGTCAGATTGCCCACAATGACCAGCGGGACAGAGGGACGATATTTGTCTTGATCACCAGCGGCCTTTTTTTGGGCACGTTGATAGGCGAAGCCATACAAGGATTCCAGTGCACGCAGATACCAAGGCGGCTGGTTAGATGAATACCAGTGTCCAATTAGCCAGCTTTCAATCACGGCACGCATAGGAATCGGGACTAATCCTGGTCCCCAAACTGGGTTTGATACAGACGCGCATAGGCCTGCCCTTTTGCCAGCAACTCATCATGGGTGCCATGCTCGATCACGCGCCCCTTGCGTAACACGATAACCTGGTCGGCATTTTCAATGGTCGACAGACGATGTGCGATAACCAGCGTGGTACGGTCCTTCATGACCTCTTTCAATGCTTCCTGGATAGCCCGCTCAGACTCGGAATCAAGCGCCGAGGTGGCTTCATCCAGGATCAGGACCGGTGCATCCTTGAGCAAGGCCCTGGCAATCGCGAGCCGTTGTCGCTGGCCACCTGATAACAACGTGCCACTTTCGCCAAGACGGGTTTCCAGGCCGTCGGAAAGCTGCTCGATGAACTCCATGGCGTGGGCGGACCTCGCTGCGCTCTCAATGGCTTCAGGATCTGCTCCCGCCAGCGAGCCATAGGCAATATTGCCACCAATGGTATCGTTGAAAAGCACCACGTCCTGGCTGACCAGGGCAATTTGCTGACGCAGGTTATCCAGTTTGTAGTCGGACAACTCGTGCCCATCCAGCAATATCTGGCCCTGGTTGTAGGCATAAAAACGCGGTAACAGGCCAGCCAGCGTGGTCTTGCCACTGCCACTGTGCCCGACCAGCGCCGTCACCCTGCCGGCAGGAAAACGCAAACTGATGTCTGCAAGCACCGCTTGCTCGCCACCCTCATAGCTAAAACCTACATTTTTGAATTCAATTTCACCAACCGCGCGGTCCACGGTATAGCTGCCGGTATCCTCTTCTTTATCGCTGTCTATAACGATAAAGATGCTTTCCGCTGCCGC
>CALJWY010000098.1 GCA_937974465.1 uncultured Lysobacterales bacterium
TTCCGGTGCGGCCCCGTTTACAGGTTCTTGAAAAGATGGCTGTCGCCATTGAAGGTGACATGATCAAGGATGTGTTACCACGGCATGAGGCGTTTGCAAGGTATCCGGATGCTGACCGTATCGAGTTACCCGAGCAGGTTCTGTTGCCGGGTTTTATCAATATGCATACGCATTCAGCCATGTCTTTGTTACGTGGGTATGCAGACGACCTCAATCTCCAGGTCTGGTTAAATGATCATATCTGGCCTGTCGAAAAAGCCTTTCTCAGCCCGGAATTTGTCAGGGATGGTTCACGCCTGGCGGTTGCCGAAATGTTGCGTAGCGGAACCACCTTGTTCAATGATCTTTACTTTTACCCGGAAGTGACAGCGGAAGTTGCAACTGAAATAGGTATGCGGGCATGTATTGGAATACCTGTAATCGACGTGCCAACCGCATGGGCTGGCAATGAAAACGAATGCATTGACAAGGGCCTCAGAGTCAGCCAAAGCTGGGCCGGTGAGGCTTTGATCACTACTTCCATGGCCCCGCACGCACCATATTCTGTCAGTGACGAAGGTCTTGCCAGGGTGGCAGAGCTATCTGCTGCAAAAGACATGCGGGTACACATGCATGTGCTGGAATCACGCTGGGAACTCGAGGAGTCGATGCGAAGTCACGGCAAACCAACTCTGCAGCGCTTGGCGGACCTTGGTCTGATGAATGATCGCCTGCTGGCCGTACATATGACGCAACTTAATGGCACGGACCTGGAGGCTTTATCCCGAACCGGTGTAAATGTTGTTCATTGTCCCGAATCCAACCTGAAGCTCGGTAATGGCATCTGCCCGGTGGCGCGTCTCCAGGAGCACGGTATCAACCTGGCGCTGGGCACTGACGGTGCAGCCTGCAACAATAATCTTGATCTGCTGGCTGAATCCAGAACTGCGGCTTTGCTGGCCAAAGGCTATTCGGGTGACCCGTGTGCATTGAATGCCTTCCAGGCCCTGGAAATGTTGACGATCAATGCAGCTGACGCGCTCGGCGAATCAGACAGGCTGGGTAGTATAGAGACCGGCAAACTGGCAGACCTATGTGCAATTAACATGGATTCACTGCAAACATCCCCCATGTATGACGTCATATCACATTTGATTTATGCGGCATCAAGCCAGCAGGTTTCGCATCTGTGGGTTGGTGGACGAATGCTTTTACAGGATGGCGAATACCTGTACCTGGATACCCAGGACATCATAGATCGCGCTGGAATCTGGGCAAGCAAAATCGCTATTGCAAATGGCAAAGCGGGAGTAACAACATCATGAATAGCAGCAATGCGAACGTAGATCCGACAGAACAGAAAAAATTTGACGACATCGCGTCCACCTGGTGGGACCTCGACGGTGAGTCACGACCATTACATGATCTTAATCCGGCCCGCCTGGCATATATCTCTGAGCGGGTCTCACTGCAGGACAAAGATGTCGTAGACGTTGGCTGCGGTGGCGGGATCCTGTCGGAATCGCTGGCGCGTCAGGGTGCCCGGGTGACCGGTATCGATGTTGCCGAAAAAGCCCTGTCGGTGGCACGTCTGCATTTGTATGAGTCAGAACTGGTTGTCGATTATCAACAAACGACGGCTGAATCCTGGGCGGAAGAGAACGCCGGCAAAGCGCACGTGGTGACCTGCATGGAAATGCTTGAACATGTGCCGGATCCGGGCTCAGTGGTTACCGCCTGTGCCCATATGCTGGCGCCAGGCGGTCATCTGTTCATGAGTACTCTCAACAGAACACCAATGTCATTTGCCATCGCCATACTGGGTGGAGAATACATCAGTCGTATTATCCCGCGGGGAACCCACCAGTATGACCGCTTTATTAAGCCATCAGAATTGTGTGCATGGCTGCGGCAGGCGGGTATGAATGTCGAGGACATCAGCGGGATTCACTACAATCCGTTGGAGCGAACCGCCCGGACTGGCGGTCATGTCAACGTGAATTACCTGATCCATGCAAGCAAACCAGAATAACAAGGTGGTCAGCGCAGTACTGTTCGACCTGGATGGGACCTTGCTGGATTCAGCCCCCGACCTGGTTGCAACCCTTAACCGTCTTCGCGCCAACCGCGGCTTGTCGGCCATGCCGGTTGAGGATCTCAGGCATTTTGTGTCGCGTGGAGCAGTTGGGTTGATCAAGGCTGGCATGCCGCCGTGTGATGATGAAACCCTGGCGCGCTGGCGGCTTGAGTTTCTGCAGTATTACGAGGAGAACAGCTTTGTACACTCCCGTCCGTTTGACGGTGTTGAGCCAGTTCTGGCCAAACTTGGGGAGCAGGGAGTTCCTTGGGGAATAGTGACCAACAAAATGGAGTATTTGAGTTTGCCGATATTGCAGAAAACCGGTTGGCATGCTTCCGCGGCGGCGGTGGTTTGCGGAGACACTACAGCCAATAGCAAACCTCACCCGGAGCCAGTGTTGGCAGCCTGTGAAATGCTTGGGGAAAAACCCGAAAACACACTGATGGTTGGTGATGATATCCGGGATATTGAGGCCGGCAACCGCGCAGGCTGTCATACCGCGTTTGCCCTCTACGGCTACGCGGATTCTGCAATCCAGTCTGAGTTCTTAAACGGCACCACGATGTTAAAACAGCCGGAAGAACTACTGGGTTTGGTTAACATGACCGGGTCTGGTAGTTAACGGTATGGGCGGCTTGCTTACCTGTTCCGGTGGTTGTCATTGCGGCGAGGTGAGGTTC
>CALJWY010000099.1 GCA_937974465.1 uncultured Lysobacterales bacterium
GCCCTGGTAAGTAATGATCAGGTCACCGAGCTTTTCCGGATCGTGATACTCCAGGTCCAGTTCGAGCAGGGTTTCCTTGCTTTCGTTGATCAGGAAGCCACCCGGCAGACGCAGGTGCTCACGGTTAAACACCTGCACGACATCGGGCACAGTGATACCCAGTTGTTCCATGCGAACGGGATCTAGGTTGACGCGGATGGTGCGCCGTAACTCGCCGCCGAGTTGAATTTCACCGACACCGTCTATGGTTTCCAGGCGCTTCTTGATCACGTTACGGGCGTACTGGTTGAGTTGCTGCAGGGTGCGGTCACCACTGAGGGTCAGCCACATCACCGGCAGAGCACCAATTTCAATCTTGCCCACCACCGGCGGTTCAGCCTCATCGGGCAGGTTTCTTAATATCCTGTTCACCCGGGCCTGGACCTCGTTGAACGCGACATTGACATCTTTGTCCATGTTGAAACGAATATTGATCGAAGACACACCGGGCGCTGAATTGGACTGGATATGGTCGATGCCGGGTGAACTGTTGACCACCGATTCGATCAGGTTGGTCACGCTTGCATCGATAATCTCCGGCGTGGCGCCGGGCAATATCGTGGTCACGGAAATCATCGGAAATTCTACGGTTGGATACCGGTCGACACCGATGTCCTTGTAGCTGATGATGCCAAACAGCACCAGCACGGCGGACAACATGTAGGCGAACACATGTTGCTTGATTGAGATTTCAGGAAGGTTCAATGTCGTGACTCCGCAATGCTCACGCTTGCACCATCACTGAGAAAAGAGGCGCCATCCGTCGCGACAACTTCACCTCCTTTGAGTCCCGCCGTTATCTCGATCATGGCGCCCTGGTTTCGTCCACTGGCAACCTTGCGGGCAGTGGCGGTGTTGTTTTGTATGATATAAACCATGTCGCCAGTGGGTCGGTGCACGATGCTCTTGTTTGGCACCATGACTGCGTTTGCATGGGTGGCCACCAGCACATGACCGCTAAGCGTGGCGCCCGGTCTTAAGCTGCCGGCCTTGTCGAGGTCTACAATGGCCATTACCGCCCGGCTTCCGCTGCCGATAGAAGGTTGTAGCTCGGTGACCTTGCCACTGATCAACTCACCTTCTATCAGGGGGCTGTAAAGCCTTGCGGCCTGGCCGACCTTTACCTGTAAAGCGACTGCTTCGGGGTAGGGCAGCCAGGCCTGTAAATGTCCGGGTTGGGTGATTTCGAATAATGGCTGACCACGGCTGACAAAATCCCCTTCAGAGATGAAGCGTTGCTGTATTACACCGGAAACCGGCGCGGTAACGCGGGACTTGGCCAGTGAATCATTGACGATGGCAAGTTGCGCTTCAGCGGCTTTGTGGTCGGCACGGAAAGCCTCGAGTTGTTCCTTGGCATCATCCAGCTGTGTCTGCGAGGCCAGGTTCTTCAGAGACAGGGTTTCAAAACGCTCGACGCGGCGCTGACCACTGGCAATGTGCACCTGCAAACGGTCAACGCCAGCCTGGGCAGCCTGTTGTTGCAGCAGCAGGGTGGAGGTATCCGTTTGCGCCAGCAACTGGCCGGCTTCGATGCTGTCACCGGTATCGGCGCTTACCTGGACCACCCGGCCTGCAACTTCTGCCGCCAGGGTCGGCGCCGAGTGGCTATGGACCCGGCCAACGGTTTCCAGCCACACCGGCAAATCCTTAACCTCGGCCAGGGTGGTTGAGATCATTACGGCCCTGGTGGCGGCAACCGCTTTTGCATCACTGTTGTCCTGACCACCGCAGGCATTCAGCATCAGGGTGAAAACTACCGTAAAAACCTTGATCATCCTGGTATTCATGGTGCTGAGTTCCCTTGCGTGATCAAGCCGTTGAAAATAATGTCCGTGACAATCCTGTTGAAGGTTGAGGCGTCGCCGGAAAAGGTTATTTCCGGATTGTCTTCCATGACGGGCTTGGATTGAAAATAGAACATGTTGGTCGATACGATCATGAAAGCTGCGAGGCTGGGGTCGATGTCAGCGCGGAATTCGCCCTTGCTTTGGCCCTGTTGGACCATTGCCACCAAGCGGCTGAACACCTTGCTGACCATTTGTTTCGCTATGTCCCTGCCGCGCTCAGAGGTTCCGGAGAACGCTTCGCGCATAATCAACTGTGTGCTGCGGTCATGAAGCAGGATGTTTTCCAGTTGGCCGGCCGAAAAATCAGCAAGTCGCTGGCGAATGGTGCCCGGTGAATCTTCAAGTGCATCGAGCAGGTCCGTCGCACGTTGCACGGCTGCCTCCATGATGGCGAAGTACAATTCATTCTTGTTTTTGAAGTGATGATAAATATTGGGCTTGCTGGTGTTTGCGAGCTTGGCAATGGCGCTCATAGAGACCGCATCAAAGCCTTTTTCAGCGAACAATGCTTCGGCGGCCTGGAGGATGCCCTGTTCGCCACCTGCGTTGATAAGGGGTTTGTCCTGGTGGTTTTGCATACGTATTTATCCAGTGCGTTTGTGTACTGACCGAACGGTCGGTTAGTATAAAACGATACATTCAAACAAACAAGAACGCCGTGTGGGTCCAGTTCAGGTAAAATGTTGCTTCGCGGTGAAACTACTGCCGGATAATGCCGTCTACAACGAAGCCATAAAGAAAACACAAGAGACAACGGTCGACATTGATGAAGAGAATGATAAAAACAACCTGGTTTGCCAGCCTGCTACTCCTGCTGCCAACGTTTGCAACAGCGATCGAGTTTGATGAGATCAAGGACTTCGGCGAAGTTTTCAAGATTTCAGCACAGGCGGATGGCCGTAACCGTATCGAGGTTAACTGGGAAATTGCCAAAGACTATTACCTGTATAACAACAAGTTTCTAAAATTCCGGACCGATACTCCAGGTGTGGTCCTTGGGGCCGCCGACATCCCCGAGGGTAAGCCCCAGTATGATGAGTTGCTGGGCGAGGAAGTGATCAAGTTTCATGACCGTTTAACGGTTGGAATACCAATTGATTCTTTGCCGCCCGGTGTTGACGAGATTAGTTTGAAGGTGCGCTCCCAGGGTTGCCTTGAAAGTGTCCTGTGTTATCCGCCGACCGAGCAGCTGGTGGTGGTCAGTTTACCTGCAGCGCTGGCCGTGCAGCCAACGGCATCTTTGGCTGAAGTATTCAGTGATCAGACCATTGGTCTGCAGCAGGACCCGGTTTTCAAAGAGCCGGCATTACCACCGGATGAGGCGTTTGTTTATGAGGCCATCGGCCTGACAGCCGAGACCATCCTGGTTCGCTTTACTGCCCAACCGGGTTATTACCTGTACCGCGACAAGTTTGCCTTCAAGGTGGTGGATGACAGTGGTTTTGCAGTTCACGATGCCGCATTGCCGAAGGGCACCATCAAGGATGACCCGGAGTTTGGAAACGTAGAAGTCTATTTCGATCAAATTGAAGTACCTGTCCGTGTCAACCGCCCCGCGGGCCAGGAGCAAACGATTAGCCTGGAAGCAAGCTACCAGGGCTGTCGCGACGGGGATATTTGCTATCCGCCGCAAACATCTCGGGTCGACTTGCTGATGGCGGCCTCGGCCGAGGCCATCCAGCAGGCGGCAGCAGGCGCAGAAACAGAGGTTGCCCAACCTGACCGGGCTTCAGATGCGCCGCCAGCAGTGCCTGCATCGGAGCAGGATGTGCTGGCGCGGATGCTGACCGACAATCCGGCGGGTGCGCTAATTGCATTTTTTATCGCCGGTATTCTGCTGGCATTTACACCCTGTGTCTTCCCGATGGTGCCGATTCTGTCAGGCATCATCGCCGGCCAGGGAGACCGGATGACGGCCACCCGGGCATTCTGGTTATCACTGGTTTACGTGCTGGCAATGGCGGTCACCTATACGGTTGCAGGCGTATTGGCCGGCCTGTTTGGCAAAAACCTGCAAGCCCTGTTCCAGGATCCGTGGATACTTGGTTTCTTCATCACAATTTTCATTGCACTTGCACTTTCCATGTTTGGTTTCTTTGAGTTGCAGTTGCCGGCCAGTCTGCAGACACGGTTGACACAGGCGAGCAACCAACAAAAAGGCGGAAGCCTGACAGGCGTAGCAATCATGGGCTTTTTATCGGCCCTGATCGTGGGTCCGTGCGTAGCGCCGCCATTGGCTGCCGCCCTGATTGTTATCGGTGCTTCCGGCAGTGCCTGGCTGGGTGGTTCGGCCTTGTTCGCAATGTCGATGGGTATGGGCCTGCCACTGATTCTGTTTGGCGTGTCGGCCGGTAAACTCGTGCCGAAAGCGGGTCCGTGGATGGACTCGATCAAGGCTGTTTTCGGCGTGGGCTTACTGGCGCTGGCCATATGGATGCTGGAACGTATCGTGCAGGGGCCGGTTATCCTGCTGCTCTGGGGTGTGCTGGCGATCGCTAGCGGCGTTTACCTCGGTGCGCTGGAGCGTGTGCCGGAGGGTGCTTCAGGGTGGCGGCGCTTATGGAAATCACTGGGCCTGGTGCTGTTGCTTATCGGCGCCATTGAAATAATTGGCGCCGCGTCCGGAGGGGAAGACTGGATGAAACCGCTGAAAAACATACGCAGCGGTGGTCATCTCGCGCAGCAGGAACATGTCGTCTTTCAAAAAGTAAAATCCCTGGGTGACCTCGACAAAGCCGTTGCCCGGGCAAACCAGGCCGGCAAACCCGCGATGCTCGATTTCTATGCCGATTGGTGCGTGGAGTGTGTGCGCATGGAGCGCAGCACCTTTGCAGAGCCTGAAATACAAGCCCTGTTCACAAACATCCAGCCACTACAGGCGGATGTCACTGAAAACGATGATACCGATGCCGCCCTGATGGCGCAGTACGGCATCATTGGTCCGCCCGCAATCCTGTTTTTCGACCGCCAGGGCAACGAACTGCCTGACAGGCGCCTGGTAGGTTTTTATGAGGCAGATGAATTTGCAGCCTTTCTGCAAAGCATCCTGGAAATGCCCTGATGCAGCAATTATTGCTTGTTCTGGTGGCAACCGCGGCATTGATCGGTGGTTTCTACCTGTCTGCCCAACACTTCGCTGAACCCGCTCCGGGTGCTTCCGGCCCGTCACAGGAAACACTGATTGGTCGGCAGCGTCCGGATTTCAGGTTGGGCAGTAACAGCGGTGAGTTTGTTACACCAGCAGATTTTGAAGGGAAAACGCTTCTTCTCAACTTTTGGGCAACCTGGTGCGCGCCCTGCCGCCATGAAATGCCAATGCTGATGGACTTGCAGAGAAACTACGCAGACAGGGGTCTGCAGGTGATCGGCATTGCCCTGGATGACGTTCAGAGCGCCAGGGAATTTGCCCAGGTATACGGCATCACTTACCCGATCCTGCTGGGTGCGGCTGATGTAATGGATACCAGCCTCGCCTATGGCAATTGGAAGGGTGTGCTGCCTTTCAGTGTGCTGGTGGATAGTGATGGCATTGTTCGCTGGCAGTATGCCGGTGAGCTCAAACCGCCGGAAATCGTTAGGCTTTTAGATCAGCATCTTTGATTGCCCCGCAGGTAAGTGCCGCTTCAGGTTTTGCCAGGGCGGTTATGATGTAGCGATATTGCCGCTAACTTCTTCAATACGGTGGCGAACGGTGGACAATTGCAGAGTTTTGCTTCAAACTTGTCGCCCCCTGACGAGGAATAGCCTATCGTGGTCAAAATTCGTGTATTCAATGGCCCCAATCTGAACCTGCTCGGCCAGCGAGAACCAGGACAGTATGGCCAGCGCAGTTTGTCGGACATTATGCAGGAGCTCGAGGCATTTGCGGAGCCCTGTGGCGTTGAACTGGATCACTTTCAGACCAATTCCGAAGGCGGCATGGTAGATGCTATTCAGCAGG
Organism: uncultured Lysobacterales bacterium; assembly: GCA_937974465.1. Lineage (GTDB taxonomy): Bacteria > Pseudomonadota > Gammaproteobacteria > Xanthomonadales > SZUA-36 > SZUA-36. The sequence goes on from CALJWY010000099.1 coordinate 5,830, forward strand.
CGGGTAAAGATGGTGTGGCTTATATCATCATCAACCCGGCAGGCTATACGCACACCAGTGTGGCTATCAGGGATGCATTGCTTGCAGTGGATATTCCTTTTGTGGAAGTTCACCTCTCGGCCGTTAGCGCACGTGAACCCTTCCGGCAGGTCACTTATTTTTCCGATGTTGCCATCGGCGTGATTAGCGGGTTTCGCGGCGAAAGTTACCTACTGGCCCTGCAGGCCATTTTAAATCGAATTGAACCCTGAAGCGGGAGCGACAGCACGTGGATATCAGAAAGATTAAAAAACTCATTGAGCTGTTGGAAGAATCCAACCTGACAGAAATTGAAATTGTAGAAGGCGAGGAATCCGTGCGCCTGATTCGCGGAGGCCCGACACAGTTTGCTCCGGCCGCGATGCCACAACAGCTGATCGCAGCACCACCGGTTGCCGCCGCGGTGGAAGCCGTTGCAGCTGAAGATGACGGTGACCAATTACCGGATGGCGAAGTGGTATTGGCACCGATGGTTGGCACATTCTATGCCGCCTCTGGCCCGGAAGCCGAGGAGTTTGTGAAGCTCGGCCAGTCGGTTGGAGTTGGCGACACGCTATGTATCATCGAAGCGATGAAGATGTTTAACCAGATAGAAGCAGACTTCTCGGGTACCGTGGTGGCTATCTTGGCTGAAAATGGACAACCGGTGGAATATGACCAACCGTTGTTTGTTATTCGCTAAGTACGGATTAAATAACCATGGCCATACTTGAAAAACTTGTCATCGCTAACCGCGGTGAAATTGCACTCCGCATTTTGCGTGCCTGCCATACCATGGGCATCAAGACCGTTGCAGTGCATTCGACAGTTGATCGTAACCTGAAACATGTCGCGCTGGCAGACGAAGCGGTTTGTATTGGTCCAGCGCCGGGTTCTGACAGTTATTTGAATATCCCCGCCATTATTGCCGCCACCGAAGTGACCGACGCAGTAGCCGTACATCCAGGGTATGGTTTCCTGGCCGAAAACGCGGACTTTGCAGAACGCGTCGAGGAAAGCGGCTTTATTTTTATCGGCCCGCGTCCCGAGACGATCCGGCTGATGGGCGACAAGGTTAGTGCAATTGAGGCGATGCGTACTGCAGGAGTACCTTGTGTACCGGGTTCCGATGGGGCATTAACCGGTGACATGGCGGAGAATCATGCGATTGCGCGTCGTATTGGTTACCCGGTCATTATCAAGGCCGCTGCCGGTGGCGGTGGGCGTGGCATGCGGGTGGTTCATACCGAGGCACACCTGTCCAATGCGCTGCAGCTCACCCAGCAGGAAGCACAGACCACGTTTGGCGACGGCACCATTTACATGGAGAAATTCCTCGAGAACCCACGCCACGTTGAAGTACAGGTGATGGCCGACCAGCATGGAAATGCGATCCACCTGGCAGAACGTGACTGTTCGACCCAACGGCGCCACCAGAAAGTCATTGAAGAGGCTCCTGCGCCCGGTATCACAGCGGAGCAGAGAGCTGAAATCGGTGGTGTTTGTGTTGAGGCTTGCAAACGCATTGGCTATCGTGGCGCTGGCACTTTCGAGTTTTTATATGATGGTGGCCGTTTCTATTTTATTGAGATGAACACCCGGATCCAAGTTGAGCACCCGGTATCGGAGCTTATCACCGGTGTTGACCTGATCAAGGAGCAGATTCGGGTTGCTGCCGGCAAGGAACTGTCCTACACCCAGGATGATATCGTCGTGCGCGGTCATGCCATAGAGTGTCGCATCAATGCTGAAGATTCGGAAACCTTCATGCCCTGTCCCGGAACCGTTGACGGCTTTCATTTGCCCGGGGGCCCCGGTATACGCGTGGACTCGCATATTTACGATGGCTACAAGGTGCCGCCCAACTATGATTCCATGATCGGTAAGGTCATTGCGCACGGTGAAGACCGCGAAACGGCCATTGCCCGTATGCAGATGGCGCTGGATGAAATGGTGCTCAACGGAATTAAAACCAATATTCCATTACACAAATGGTTGTTGATGGATGCGGGCTTCAACAAGGGTGGATTCAATATCCACTATCTTGAAAAACGCCTGTCCGAACGGGCGGCTGGATAGTGCACGGCCGCTAGCGGGCAAGCCGAGACCCCGATGTCCTGGTTGGAAGTCAGCGTGCAGGTTTCGAAAGAGAAAGCACCGCTGGTCGAACAGTTACTGGAAAACCAGTCTGTGCTTGCATTGACCTTGACCGACAGTGCCGATGACCCCGTGCTGGAACCCGGGGTTGGAGAAACGCCGTTATGGCCATCGGTTTGTATCACCGCGCTGTTTGGTGCAGACCAGCCCCGAGAGCCCTTAAGCCGCCTGCTTAGCCTGGTGCCCGGTATTGACCGGCCGCAGCAGGTCAGCTTTCGAAAAGTCGAAGACCAGCAATGGGAAAGGGCATGGCTGGACCGGTTCAAGCCCATGCAGTTCGGGCGTGACCTGTGGATTGTGCCGGGAAACCTTGAGGCCCCTGCAACGGCCGGCCACGTCCTCAGGCTGGATCCGGGCCTGGCCTTTGGTACCGGAACCCACCCGACCACGCGCCTGTGTTTGCAGTGGATAGACGGGCATGATTTCAAGGACAGGTCGGTGGTCGATTTTGGTTGTGGCTCCGGGGTCCTGGGTATCGCCGCAGCCATTAAGGGGGCTACCCGGGTAATCGCTGTAGATAACGATCCACAGGCATTGCTTGCGACCAGGGATAATGCCGATCGGAATCACGTGACGGA
>CALJWY010000100.1 GCA_937974465.1 uncultured Lysobacterales bacterium
TCAGACCATCGCCTGGATGCGCAAGGGCATGGCGGCCGGTGTGACGCCGCCCGCGATAACACTGCGTGATGTTCCGCAGCAGATACGCAATCAACTGGTGGATGAAGCGAGCCAAAGTCCATTGCTGGCTGCCTTTCAGAAGTTCCCGGCCAACGTTGATTCCCTGCAACAGGATTCTCTTAAAAAGCAGGCCGAGGCTGCATTTAGCGAGAAGATAGCACCGGCCTTTGAAAAGCTGCTGGCCTTTGTGGAAAACGAGTATTTGCCGGCAGCCCGTACCAGTATTGCCATGCGCGATCTGCCAAATGGTGAGGCCTGGTATGCCTATAATGTTAAGCAACGCACAACAACCGATCTCACGCCTGAGCAGATTCATCAAATTGGTCTGTCTGAAGTCAAGCGTATCCGCGACGAGATGGACAAAGTAATCGAGTCAACCGGATTTGAAGGTTCCTTCGAAGACTTCCTGGTATTCCTGCGCACCGATCCGCAGTTTTATCACACCACCAAGGAAGGCCTGTTGCGCGAATATCGTGATATTGCCAAACGTGCTGATCCGGAGTTGATGAAGCTGTTCGGCAAACTGCCACGTACCCCTTACGGGGTGATTCCAGTGCCAAGTTATGCTGAAAAATCCCAGACCACTGCCTATTACCAACCGGGATCTGTTGCAGCAGGAAGGCCTGGTAATTTCTTTGCCAACACCTATGCGCTTGACACCCGGCCACGCTGGGAAATGGAGGCCCTGACCCTGCACGAAGCGGTTCCGGGACATCACCTGCAGCTTGCGTTGCAGGACGAACTGGAAGATGTGCCATGGTTTAGACGAGTGGGTGGCTATACGGCTTTTGTAGAAGGCTGGGGCTTATACTCGGAAAGCCTGGGTGTGGAAATGGGTTTCTACCAGGACCCTTATTCAAAATTTGGCCAGCTGACTTATGAAATGTGGCGTGCGATTCGCCTGGTGGTAGATACAGGTATGCACCACCTCGGCTGGTCGCGTCAGCGGGCGATTGACTACTTTATGCAAAACGCCGGTAAACAGGAGCATGATGTGATCGTCGAAGTCGACCGTTATATCGTCTGGCCGGGCCAGGCACTTGCCTACAAGATTGGTGAGCTGAAAATCAAGGAACTACGGGCCTGGGCCAGCAATGAGTTGGGGGACGATTTTGATATTCGTGGGTTCCATGATGAAGTGCTGGGCAAAGGGTCGCTGCCGCTGAGTGTGCTGGAAGCCAACATCAAGACGTGGGTCAAAGGGCAGAAATCTCAATGATCGATCGTTCAATTCCACTGTGTGAGCTTCATCGCCACCTGGATGGAAGCATCCGCCTGCAAACAATTCTGGAGCTGGCTGACGAGCATGGGATCGCATTGCCTGCACATGATGTTGCCGGTCTCGCACCCTATATCCATATCGACGAATCAGCCCCCGGATTAATGGCGTTCCTCGATCGTTTTGAACACATGATCGCGGTGCTGGTTGACGCCGATGCGTGCCGGCGTGTGGCTTACGAAAATGTCGAAGATGCGCGTCGTGAGGGCATTGATTATATCGAGTTACGATTTAGCCCATATTTCATGGCGCAAGCGCATGACATGCATCCGGAAGAAGTTATGGAGGCATGTGCAGATGGTGTTCGTGCGGCGGAGCGTGATACCGGTGTGCGTGCGAATATTATCGGTGGCCTCAGTCGCACCTACGGTACCGAGGTATGTATGCGCGAACTTGAAGCAATGTTGCTGCATCGCGATCACCTGGTTGGCGTGGATCTGGCAGGTGATGAGGCGGGTTTTCCCGCGCCCATGTTTATCGAGCACTTCAAGCGTGTTCGCGATGCGGGTTTGCATGTCACCATTCACGCTGGAGAAGCCGATGGCCCGCACAGCGTCTGGTCGGCCATCAACGATCTGGGTGCCGAGCGCATCGGACACGGGTTCCGTTCAATTGAAGACCCTGCGCTGGTCGATTACCTGGTTGAAACCGGGATTGGTCTTGAATCCTGCCCGACTTCGAACCTGCATATCAGCGCCGTTAAAGACTATGCATCACACCCGATCAAGCCACTGGCCGACCGCGGCGTTGAGTTCTGTCTGAACACCGACGATCCGGGTATCAGTGCCATTGATATCGCGCATGAATACGGAGTCGCCGCAAAGGCGGTGGGCTTAACCCCTGAGCAAATTCACCAGTCCCAGGTCAACTCGCTGGAGATGGCATTCCTGAGTGCAGATGAGAAAGCCACGTTGAAAGAAAAAGTCATTAACCGGAACGTCATTGAATAGATTGCTTTGACGACAATCCCGGGCAAACAGCCCGGAACAAGAAAGTCGGTAGTCTGCAAAGCGTATTCAGGTTTTCAGGTAATGGTCAAAAAAGTTGATGCTCCTCTGCCATGAAAGCTTCGCCGCTGCCTCGTCATAGCGGGCCTGGCTGGTGTCGTTATGAAAGCCGTGGCCGGTACCGGGGTACATGTGCAGGCTGTAAGCCACTTTATTTTTGTCCAGTTCGGCTCTGAAATCAGGGATCATTGCATTCACACGCGGATCTTCACCGGCATAGTTCATCAGCAGGGGTACGGAGACCCGGGCGGTCTGCTCCGCTGTCAACGCCCGGCCGTAGTACAAAACACAGGCGTCAGCCGCAGGTTCGGATATCGCACATTGCAGTGAAACGCCGCCCCCATAACAAAAGCCCACCGAGCCGATTTTACCACTGCAATGTTGATGTGACTTCAGGTAAGACACTCCTTTGATCACATCCGCGGTTATGGTATCCGTATCGGCCGCGCGGAATGTATCCCGCGCCTTTTCCTGGTCTTCGGGCGCACCGCCCACGTAGGAAAGGCCATCCGGGGCCAGTGCGATATATCCATCCAATGCGGCCCGACGTGCAACATCTTCAATGTGCGCATTCAGCCCACGGTTTTCGTGAATGACCAGGATGCCGGGCAGGGGTGTGGCTGCTTCCCGAGGTTTGGCAAAATAGGCCCTGACCGGTCCACGGGTGCCTGCATAACTTACATAACCCTGTTCAAGGCGTTGGTCAGTCGGATCAATCTGTTGACCCAATGCATAATTGGGCTCGATCAATGCCAGCATGGCGTTGGCTGCTGTGACGCCGCCAGCCAGTCCTGCCAGTTTCCTTAGAAAGGAACGCCTCGGCATATCGCCGTGAATATATTCGTTATACAACTCGGTAACCCTTGTATCCATAACGTCAGCACTTTTGTTGGTTTGCGGTAGCTTAAGTATAGGGGATGGGTGGCAGGCAATGTCCAGTGACAAGGAAGATATTTTTTACTTTCAAAATGACATCAAGGTGTTGAATTGTGGTATAAAGCCTCGTACAAGAACCGTCCGCGTCTGAATGTGGGAAGTCATTGATTTCACAGTCCGAAGTTTGATCATCAGAGCGTGGGTATAACAAGCCGGAACCACCAATAACCGGTTAAACCTTCTGACCCAAGAGAAATTCAAATGAACACTAGTAGAG
>CALJWY010000101.1 GCA_937974465.1 uncultured Lysobacterales bacterium
AATTCGCCGCGGGGTCGCGACTCCTGCATTGTGTTTGAAAATGTATTGAGGGAACAATCCCTGCCTGCGCCCGCGGCATACCGTTCATACCCCAGGGCACCCTCTCGACCAGTTCCTGGTCTCACCTTGTACCCCAGGGCACCCTCTCGACCAGTTCCTGGTCTCACCTTGTACCCCAGGGCAGCCTCTCGGCGGGTTCCCCGCCTCACCTTGTACCCCAGGGCAGCCTCTCGGCGGGTTCCCCGCCTCACCTTCTCCTGAACATCGCCGCTCCTCGGCAACTGCTCCTGCGTCGCCTAAAGCGCCTACCCTTGGTGCTCTACCTCCTGCATCCCTGCAGTCGTGCGCGTCTGACCTCCAGGGATGGAGGAAATGCAGGGGATTGTAGGGAACAATCCCTGCCTGCGCCCGCGGCATACCGTTCATCCTGAACATAAAAGGGCCGGCACTGAGGCCGACCCTGAATTTCCCATGTTGGGAGGGGCTTGTTTATTTAGCTGACGCGGTTTTTTTCGCTGCAGGTTTTTTGGCAGCTGGCTTTTTCGCGGCGGCTTTGCGTGGTTTTGCGGCCTTCTTGGGCGCAGACATCTCGGTCACCTTGCGGGACAGCATCTGTACGCGCTCTGAAAGCTTGTTGACATCACTGGCGGTGGGTACACCCATTTGACCCAGGACCCTTGCCACGCGGTCTTCAAAAATGTTTTCCAGTTTGTCCCAGTTATCGACAGCCTGCTGACGAACCGCACCTACCTTTGATTCGACTCCACCCTTGATATCACCAACGGCAGTTTCAGCTACGTCGCGGGTCTTTTTCTCGAGCTTCACACCTTCAGAAACCAACTTTTCAAACAGCTTGTTACCCTGTTCGATCATTTTGCCACTTTCGGTCTGTGCAACAGAAAATGCACCCAGACCTGCAAGCCAGATTTCACGGGCTGAATCTACAACCGGTACTGCAAAACTCGCTGCTGCAGGTTTTGCCTGGGCTTTCTTTTTCATTACTTTCTTTTTCAATGTCTTCTTAGTCATTTCAATCTCCTGGCTCATCCGAGCAACTATTTATGATATGTCTATGTTAGTTCCAATAATTAGAGCAAACACACTAAAAGCGAATGTTTCTGCCCAGTTGCATTTGCAAATTGTCTGTTGCTAAAAACAAGGCCGGCAAAAACCGGCCTTGTTCAACCCCGGCTAACAAGTGGCTACGTGGTCTCCACTTAAATGCCGGTGCTGTCTTTTAACAACCTATGCAGTTGCGATAACCTTGCTGGTCGTTTTTTTCGCAACGGTCTTACGAGCTTTCGGCTTGGCGCCGGCTTTCATCTTCTTTTCCATAGCGGTCACCTGCCGCGAAAGCTTTTTCAGCTCTGCTGAAAGTTTGCGTGTGTCATCTGCCTTGGCAATACCGATTTCGCGCAATATTCCTTTTACCTGGCGCTGAATGACCTTCTCAAGTTGAGCCTGGTTTTTTTCAACCACTTTGGAGACATCACCCAGACCGGCGTTCAATTTCTTGAGTTCTTCACTGGTGGTGGTTTCCAGCTTGCTGAAAGCAGCCGTGACACGTGCAACCAATTCGTTTTCCAGTTTTGAAATGTCTTCTGACGCCTGCTTGGCGACATTTTTCAAGTTTTCAGAAATCGCGTCCAAATCTGCAAGATCAGGAACCTGCAGGTTTTTCAGTGCATCTGAAACCCGGCTCTCAAACATGCCCTCGAATTTCTTCCAGTTATCTACGGCTTTGCCGGTCATTTCCTGAACCAGGCCCGTCAGGTTGCTCAGTTCTTTGCTGGTCGGAATACCCAGGCGCTCCAGTGTGCCAAAGACGCGCTCATCAAATACATGACCCAGGTTGTTCCAGTTTTCATTGGCCTGTTTGCGGACGTCATCAAACCTGGTCTCAACATCGTGCTTGATATCATCAACGGTGGTTTCCGCCAGGTTCATTGATTTCTTCTCCAGCTTTGCGCCTTCCGAAATCAATTTCTCAAACAACTTACTACCCTGGTCAATGAGTTTGCCGCCTTCCTGTTGAGCGACGGAGAAAACACCCAGGCCGGCAAAAAACACTTCTTTTGCCGAATCAAAAACAGGATCTGCAAGCGTGCTGATTGCAGGTTTCTCAGAAATTTTCTTTTTTGCTGTCTTGCTAGCCATATTGAACTCCCTTGTTCTTAAAGATTGATAATTGATGGCCGTATGGTAGGCTCAAAATTTAGAGTAAACACACTAGAAGTTGCACGCATATGTCCAAATGGAATCAGTTCCCGCACGATAGCACCGCTTTTTCTTATGAAGATGAGGCCCTGCTTGAATCCTGGCCCGATCTGCATCGCGGTGATCGCGTTGAATTCCCGGATGCTGACTGGGTTCAGCAGACCCTGGAAACGTGTCCGGATGCAGCGCCGGCGAATTACAATGGTGACAGCGCGTCTTTGGCTGCAACCATACAGGATGCCTGGCGATGCTTTCATCGGGGTGATTATCAGCAATCCACTGACCTCGCTGACCAATGCGGCCACCTGGCTCATGCCGTTGCCAACAAAGCAGCCGGTATTTACGCAACCTATCTCCAACCCGGAGAGGCAGAGCAACAAGCCCTTTACTTAACCGCAGTGCAACGCGCCGAAGCGGCAATCAGTATCTTGCCGGAGGACCCGAACAGCCATTATTTCCACGCCTTTAACCTGGGGCGTTACAGCCAGAGCATTTCAATCGCCAAGGCCCTGGCCCAGGGGATTGGCGGCAAAATACAGGCCAGCCTGGCGCAGGCGCTGGAGCTTGAACCGGACCACGCTGAAGCACACACGGCCATGGGTATGTATCACGCGGAGATCATCAGCAAGGTCGGCAAGCTGATCGGGAAAATGACTTATGGCGCCAGTAAAGAAAATGCGTTGTGGCACTTTGATCGAGCGCTGGAATTGACACCGGGGTCACCGATTGCCCATATTGAATATGGTAATGGGCTTTACCTTCTTTTCGATGATGACCGGCTTGATGAGGTCACAGACCTGTATGTAAAAGCCACCGAGCTGCAACCCGCAGATGCAATGGAAAAACTGGATATAGAAGCTGCGTTGGCAGAACTGGAGTAATGCCCTTCTAACTTTCCTTTTGAAAGCCTTCCAAAAGATTATAGGCAGTCTGTGGGCTGGGCTGGCCCTCCAGCGGTAACATCAGGCCGAGATACAGCAACTTTTCAAACTCTGCTTCAAAGCGGGAAATGATCTTGCCCGGTTCAGCGACCAGCCTGCGATCACTGATCAGGCCAAACATCACTTTGCCGTTATAACTGAGTATGCTAATACCCAGTCCGACATTGCCGTTCTGGGGCACCCAGAACATCATTTCCTTCATCTCGGAGCCGGCCAGGTAAATGGGCTCTTGAGGTCCCGGGACATTGGTTAAAACGGCACTGGCTTTTTGGCTGAGCATATCCAGCACTGGCTTTTGCAACACCGAAGGCCCCATGCCGAGGGCCGCAAGAAAGCCCAGTGTGACCGTCGCTTGTTTTGAGGCCTTTAAATCATCCATTCTATCCTGCACCGCGTAAAGGCGCTCCAATGGGCTCTTTACACTTAGTGGCAACGACAGGAACACAAGGCCAAAGTGATTGCCCAGTTCCTGGGCGTGCTCCAGCGGCCGCAAATTAACCGGCACGGTTGCCCGAATATCCGGCACCTCTTCGGGGCTGTCCCCCTCAGAAATCATGTATTGCCGGATGGCGCCTGAAACGGCCGCGATCAACACATCGTTCACCGTGCAGCCAAAGGCCTTGCTGACTGCCTTGACGTCATTCAATGCCAGCGGCTCAGCCCATGCAACTTTCTTGCGCGTTCCCAGTTGGCCCTTGAAGCGGGTCACCGGGTCATTTTCCAGGGTTAGAGAATGCACAAGCTCACGGACAATCTCACTGGCTTCGTTGGCGTAATTGCCGGCAATGGCGGGATCCTGCAAAATCCTGGTGCCCTCGGTGATCATTTGCTGGCCAACATGGGTTGCAAAATCCAGGCCTTCCCTGGCCGGTGTGAGAAGCCGTTGAAATACCATGGCCTCATCGGCCCGCCGCTTTTTCCAGACTTCCGGTTTACGCGCAGAAGGACGGCCTTCAGGGGTTGGATCCGTCAACGACAGAAACACCTGCACCAGGGCGATGCCATCGGCTATACAATGATGAATCCGGGTGATTAGAACCGGCCCATTGATATAGTTTTCGACCACGTGCATCTGCCAAAGCGGTCGATACGGGTTCAGAGGTGTGCTGGCCAGCTCGGATACCAGTAACTGGAGCTCTTGCTGGTCGGCTTTGCCAGGCAAGGCTATGCGCAGAACATGGGAACGGATATCAAAGTCCTCGTCCAGTTCCCAGTAAGCGCCGCGGGTGCGGTCCACTGCTTTTTGCCGGAACCTCCGGAACGTGAGAAAACGCTGCTCGATGGTCTCCAGCAGGCGCTCATAGTCCAGCTTCTCATCCATCAGGATGATACCGTTGATCATCATCAGGTTGGTTGGTTGCTCCATCCGCAACCAAGCGGTATCAACCTTGGAGATTGGTTCTCTGCTTGCTTCTTCAGTCAATTTGGTTGGTCCCCGTCCCTTGTAATCCCCAAGCCTTGATATTGTATGCCTAATTAACGGCACAGCATAGTTATCAGGCTATTGAAGTTTTGCTCAATAGACAACAAACTGGGTACGTTCGAATACGGAACACACCGATGAACCTGTTGCTCTTTTTTACATTTGCCATAGTGGCTCTATGGGCGTTCGAACGCTTCTACCTGCGTGGCGGCCGCAGTGCCCGGTTTCCCGCGCCCACTGATCCTGAAGTGATTCACTCGTTTGCTGACGGCCGGGTCGCGGGGCCCGCCCAACAAGCTGTCATACAGACCGTGGAAGTCCTGGCCAGGCAAATTTCGGAAGCCATCAATGCCCACCAGTTAGAAAAGGCGCGGGCGGTTTTTGACAGCATCAGTGACGGCCGCAACTTTGTAAGCGAGTTTCTGGATGTTGATGCCGGCGGTGTGCCCGCCGAATGGGTCCTGGCCCCCGGAGCAGACCCCGAGCGCCGGGTTTTGTATATTCATGGCGGCGGTTTCGTCATGGGTTGCCCCAAAAGTCACCGCACCATCACCAGCAAGTTCTCGGAAGTAACGGGCTGTTCCGTGCTGGCCATAGATTACCGGCTGCTGCCAGAGCATCGGCACTCCGATTGTGTCGCAGACTGCCGCACGGCCTATCGCTGGATTCTTGAAACTGGCCCACATGGAGCCACAACTGCCCGCCAGCTCTTTGTTGGAGGTGATTCTGCGGGCGGTAATCTATGCCTGTCCCTGGCAGCCTGGGTGAGGGACCAGAAACTGCGTGCGCCGGATGCATTGGTGGCACTGTCACCCCTTACCGATGTCACTTTTTCAGGCCACAGTCTTCGCGAAAACCACGCCAGCGACGTGATGTTAAAACCTATGATGGGTATTCTGAACAGGCTCCCCGCGTTTATTAAGAGCTGGTGGGTGCTGTGGACTTACCATACAAGGCCCGGCAATCCGGTCGCTTCGCCACTACTGGGGAACCTTGCAAACCTGCCGCCGACCCTGATCCAGGTGAGTGAGGCGGAGATGCTATTGGATGATGCCCGCCGTTATGTTTACAAGGCCCATGCTGCGGGCTCTTCGGTCAAGCTGCAAAGCTGGCCTGACATGGTGCATGTCTGGCAGATATTCGATCCGCAACTTCCCGAAGCAGGTGAGGCCTGGGAGGAGATTGGCCGCTTTCTCAATGGCCTTCGGTAACCAGGAAGCCCGGCTGAATTATCGTATATACTCCGCGCGCACAGAGCGCTGTTTAACTCAACAATTGATGATCAGGAATATTGTAGATGACCGCTGACAAGCACTGGGTTGGTCTGAGTAACGAAGAGTTTCGCGATATGTTGTTCGCGTTGATCGGTTTTCGATTTGGGCACGAACCTGAGACCCGCCTGCCGGAGATCAGGCAAGAACGGCAGAAATATGCTGAGGGTTTTCTCAAAATGGCCGGCGTTGGCCCAGGTGACACGGTGCTGGAATTAGGCTCGGGCTGTGGTTTCGGCACACGCGCAATAGCACAGCTTGCGCGGCAAGTGGTTGCATGCGACATCAGCGATGCCTTCCTGAGCTATGCCCAACAGGAGTTGAGGGAGATGGAGAATATCGAATTTCACCACGTTGAAAGCCGTGATCTCTCTGCAATCCCCGATAACAGTATCAACAAAATTGTGTCCATTTCCGTTTTTATACACTTCAATCTTTATGACATATTCCTGTACTTCAACGAGTTCAAGCGCATCCTGAAACACAGGGGGAGAGTGGTTTTTGATTTCGCCGACTCACACAGACTGGCGGGCGGAATTCGCTCCGGCAGCCTGATAGAGCAGTTCCTGGAGCATGCACCTTTTTACAAGGAAGACTCGTCCAGTCTTCCCGGTTTGGTGCAATGGAATTCGGCAAACGGCATCAAAGGCGCTGCAAAATTGGCCGGATTCCGCCTGCTGAAACACCGTGGTCATCGCTTGCTTTTTGAGCTCAAGTAACCGCTTTTGGGGTTTCAGCCTAAATCTGTCTCTCAACTAAATCAGCGACACGTTTCCGGATATCATCGCGACTGGCCCTGAAAACATCGATGATTTCAGCCTCGGTACCCACTGCGCGCGCGGGGTCTTCCAGTGGCCAGTGTTCTTTTTCCACACCAACCGGTAACACGGGGC
>CALJWY010000102.1 GCA_937974465.1 uncultured Lysobacterales bacterium
TATTGGTTGACCAGCCTCGTAATCGTTTATGGGTAAGCAGTGCATCGATCCCCGGGTTTTCGGGTTTTGATCCTATTGACGCAGGCAGATCGGGATTATTTGAGTTCAACCTTGAAACTCTGGAGTTGATGCAACACTACCCGGTGCCTGTGGATGGTCGTCCGCACATCCTCGGTAAGATGGTTATCAACAAAGAAGGCGATATTTTCATCGCCGATCGACTTTACCCGTTTTTGTTTAAGAAGCCTGCAAATGAGCAAAAAATCAAGGCGGTAATGGCATTGCGCAACATGATCAGTATGCGAGGCATCGCGATGCAACCTGACGGACGTATTATGTACCTGGCGGACAGGGAAATGGGCATCATGGTCGTCGATATCGAAGCCGGCCGTGCGGGTGCGCTGCAGTTACCCGCCAATTTCAATCCCGGTGGAATTGATGGCTTGTATTTGTGGAAGAACCGGCTGGTCATTATTCAAAATGGCATCAAGCCACAACGGGTTATGCGTCTGCAACTTGACGCGAGCGGGACACGCGTGGAATCCGTGCGTCCACTCGCCGTAGCACAGCCGGGTTTTGACCACCCAAGCTTTGGTACGATCAAGGGGGAGGACCTGATTTATTTTGCCAACAGCCAGGTGGTGAATGGCAAAGTGAATTCGCAGCCTGTGAGTGTATTTAGCACTCCATTGGATTCCAGTGCTGATCTGGCAGTGCCCGATATGGAGGAATACTTCATGAAGCGGGGAGAGAAACAAGAGGCGGAGCGCGCCAAAAAAGATAAAAATTAGGCAAGCTTCTGGACGGTTGTTGGTCTTGCTCAGGCTGTCTGTAAGCAGCGTCGCCTGAGCATTCCGCCAAATTCCATTTCATCGAATAAGCGGTTAAGCCGCGCTTCATCCAGCTCATTCCGGTGCACGGCCGGATTTTCCAGTGCAGATGGCACCATCGTTTCGATGATGGTCAGCCGGCGTGCCAGTTCTGCGGTCCCCCGGTGCTCGCCAAGTTTCTTGTGCAGTGATTTGGCTCCGCGGATGCTCAGGTGTTGCACCTCATCCATGCGCTCCCAGATTGCATCCAGATCATCAAAATGGCTCAGCAGTGCGGCAGCCGATTTCGGGCCGACACCGGGCACACCCGGTATGTTATCCACACTGTCGCCGGTCAAGGCCAGGTAATCAGCGATCTGCTCTGGGAAAACCCCGAATTTGTCCTTGATTTTCCCCCGGTTGAGCTTCTGATTCCTGGTGAAGTCCCACCATGAATCATTTTTGTCAATCAACTGGGCCAGGTCCTTGTCGCTGGTGATGATACAGACGGGATGACCCCGTTCACGCCAGTGACGAGCCAGCGTTCCAATCAGGTCATCGGCCTCGTAGCGCTGGTCTGCAAAACAACTTAACCCCATCGACTCGGCGACCTCGCGCGCCCACTTGAACTGGCGTTTCAGCTCCTCGGGTGCCGGATCACGGTTGGCCTTGTAGTCGGGGTATATCTCATTCCGGTAACTCTTGCTCAGCGACTCATCGAAGGCGACACCGATATGCTGGGCACTGGTTTGCTCAAGCAGACTGCATAAAAAACCGGTAAACCCATAGACTGCATTGGTGGGTTCTCCAGCCGCATTGGCGAATTCATCTGAAATTGAAAACCAGGCACGGAATACGTAAATACTGGCATCAACCAGGTAGACGGGTTGTAGGCTCATAAGCTCACTATCTTAACGAAAGTTTTTGGGAAGAAAAGCGAAACAGTCCAGGGAGTCTCTGAATAAGTATACGGCGCCTCTGGCTTTCAGGCGAGTTCAAGATCAAAGCATCCTTTTGATGGCATGCTGGTTGCACGCAGAGGAATCGTATACTTATTAGAGGCTCCCTAGGCCAGTAGTGACTCGCCTTTTTCCACACGCCTGCGCAGCACGCTATTGCGTGGGAAATGTGCCAGTAAAAACTCCATCTGGTCACTCAGGATCTGCCTGCCCTGGAGGTAAATGTATTCCGCATGCGTCGGGCAAAACGGAATCGCAAGTAATTGCATGCCGGCCTGTTCAGGTGTTCTGCCGGCTTTGTGGTTGTTACAGCGCTTGCAGGCGGTCACAACATTAACCCAGCGATCCTGTCCACCTTGGCTGAGGGGGTGGACGTGGTCCCTGGAAAGAAGAAAGGCAGGGAATTGCAGGCCGCAATACAGGCACATTCCCTGGTCACGCCGGAACAGTGACTGGTTACTCAATGGCGGAACGTAGTTCTTGGCGAACAGATGTTTGTGCGGATGTTGGCCCTTGGTGGCAATGATTGCATCAACACTGATGATGCTCTGCAAGCCGCTAATCGCATTGACGCCGCCATGAACCTTGTAAAGTGTTTTTCCGAGAGAGTAGGGGACCTGATCAAGTGTTATTAACTTGACCGCTTCCTGGTATCCAATCCATTCCAATGGCATGCCGGATACGTCTGTGCGAAGAACAAGCTGCTGTAAATCCATAACCTCTTTTTAATTATTCGATTTTAGTCACTGCTGGCACAAGAAGTTGTGTGTTTCACATCCTGAGCAAGGTATATCTTGTTTTGGGGCCGATCGCAAGCGAAAATTCATCGCAGATAATATGATTGTTTGGCCAGGCTTTGCGCCTGACTGCGAACCGGTTGGCGCTTGGCGTTGTCACAGGTTCATCTTTCTAGGTTGGAGTTGGGTGTGAAAACAGCTTTTTTGAAACTTCCATTGATTTTTCTTCTCGGTTTGCCTATCGGGTCTGCATTGGGCGCCTTGCCGGCTACGCTCGATGGCAGGCCATTGCCCTCTTTGGCGCCGGTGCTAAAGGAAGTGACCCCTTCCGTGGTCAATGTTTACACGCAAACCCGTATACGCGTGCGTAGCCCATTACTTGATGATCCGATTTTCAGGCGGTTTTTTAATGTGCCGGACGCTCCCCGCGAACGCGTGTCTCAGAGCCTTGGGTCGGGTGTCATAGTGGACGCCAAAAATGGTTATGTACTCACCAATAACCACGTTATTGCCCGTGCGGATGAAATTGCCGTTGGCCTCAAAGATGGCCGCAGCCTTGAAGCCAGGCTGATTGGCACTGATCCGGATACAGACCTCGCTGTTATCCAGATTCCTCCGGAGGATCTGCAGGCCCTGAAACTGGCAGATACTGACGAACTGCAGGTGGGTGATTTTGTGGTGGCCGTAGGTAATCCATTTGGGCTTGGACAAACGGTTACTTCGGGAATCGTAAGCGCCCTGGGCCGGACCGGCTTGCGGGGTCTTGAATACCAGAACTTTATCCAGACCGACGCCTCCATTAACCCGGGAAACTCAGGCGGTGCGTTGATCAATCTGCGCGGCGAGCTGGTTGGTATCAACAGTGCGATATTCACACCCAGTGGCGGTAATGTGGGTATTGGTTTTGCGATCCCCTCCAGCATGGCGCGTTACGTGATGAACCAACTGATAGAGTTTGGCGAGGTTCGCAGGGGCACGCTGGGAATTTATGTACAGGATCTGACTGTAGACCTGGCCGGTGCATTTGCGGTGGATGCCGGGCGGGGCGTTCTGGTTGCGGAGATTGCCGAAGGGTCGGCAGCCGATGACGCTGGCTTGCAGCCCGGTGATGTGATCACAGGCATGTCTGGCCAGGCCGTCAATAATGTCCAGGATTTTCACAACGCCGAGGG
>CALJWY010000103.1 GCA_937974465.1 uncultured Lysobacterales bacterium
TGCCGATGTATTTAACATAGGAAACGATGGCGTTTGCGATTCGCAGCTTGAGGGTGACATCATCCAGAGACTTGAAACCTGTCTGACTTTGTAGAGAATATGAAGATAAAAAAATTTCATTCACAACTCACTCATATTAACATTACGATTTCCTAATCTATCAAGTATCCCAGCGTTTAGTTGAAAAAACAACCGTTTAGTGATCTGGGCTTTTTTTACAAATAAACTGTTTGAAAAACCCAAGTTAATTTGGCGATATTATTGAAATGGTTATTCACCAACAATAAGGTCCGGAAATGTCCGAACATCAGAATTGTATTTTTTGTGGCGAGGTCACCAAAGTGATCGAAAATGATCTTGCCTTTGCCCATTATGATAGTTATCCGGTTAATCCGGGTCACTGCCTGATCATTCCCCGACGGCATGTTGCAGAGTATTTCCAGGCGACAGATGAAGAGAAAGCGGCCATCTGGGCACTGGTGGATGAAATGAAAGTCATAATAGATCGCGAGTTCAAGCCGGATGGTTATAACGTGGGTATCAATATTGGCAAGGCAGGGGGCCAGTCGGTGCCACACATCCACATCCACATGATCCCCAGGTATGACGGCGACATGGAAGACCCTCGTGGCGGTGTGCGGGGTGTAATACCCCACAAGCAGAAATACGTCAGAAAGGTATAAAACCAAAGGATGCGTATCTAGAAAGACACAAACAAATCCTCTCGATATTCGTGTCTGAGCTGAAAACAGTTTGCCAGGCGTATCAGTTTGCGGGCTAACCGCTTTCCGGGTTTTGTACTGAAACAACCTTTTCAGGACTGTCTCCCGTGTCACTGTTCCAGCGATTGATGAGCACCGCTGTTGATATCTGTGCAAGCACATTGATGGCTGAGCGCATCATGTCGGGTATCCTGTCTATACCGAGCATCAGGGCGATTCCGGCCACCGGAATCCCGACAGTTTCCAGCGCGGGCGCCATCGTTACCACACCGGATGACGGCACCGGTGCAACCGTCAAAGAGACCAGGAACGTCGCCAGCATCGCGGCCCCAACCGCCGCTGCGGGGATGGGTACGTCATACAAGTGGGCCAGAAACACGATCGCTGTACCCTGAAACAAGGCGCTGCCCGGACGGTGCATCGAGGCACCCAGCGGTACCAGTAAATCGGCAATGGTTGTTGAGACCTTAAGGTTTTTCGTGGTTTCCTCCAGCGAAACCGGAATGGCCGCAGCCGTGCTGGTGGTAGAGGCGGCAACAGACATGGCGCCAAAGGTGCTCTTTAAATACCGCAGCGGGCCGATGCCTGCGGCAAAATACACCAGTGGCAAAGTGACTAAAACAAGGAAAATCAACAGGCCAATAAATACACAGGTAATAAAAATGCCAAGGGATTGAACCAGGTCCCAGCCCAGCTTGGCAGTGACCGGAGCGGTCAGGCCGAAAACCCCGATGGGCGCCGTGTACAGAATCCACCAGACCAGTTTGATCAGGGCCTTGCTGATGTCATCGGCAATATTGATAAGGCGCTCGCGGTTTTTTACCGGAAGCGTGCCGGTGGCAGCAGCCAGCAGCGCGGTGAAAACAATCAGTGGCAGTATCGCGCCGTTGCTCGCGGCGGCAAACGGGTTGGCAGGCACCAGTGACACCAGGAAGTCGACCATGCTTTGCAACTCGGGAACCTGCGTGACCGCGGTTTGCGGCATCCTGATTTCGCCAACGAACTGCAAGCCGAACTTCATCGTCGCCATACCAATGGCGATGGCAGGTATCAGGGTAATCCAGTAAAAAGCCATCGTCTGCAGGCCGATGCGCCCGAGTTTTCGCGGGTCCCCCAGGTTGGCAATGCTGGTGAAGATAACCGTAATAATCAGGGGTATAACGATCATACGGATCGCATTCATGAAAACGACGCCAAATGGTGCGGAGCCATTTGCAATTGCATGCAGCCATTCATTACCCGTGGCAGCCGCACCAAGACCAACTATCAGCCCAAAGATGAGACCTGCAGCAATTGCTAGATGTAACATTTATTGGCTCCTTGTAATACCCATTAACCGTAACATGTATGCGCTCACGCCCTACAGCCCAGCGACACAGGTATCGGCAATCAAAACCGCCGCAATGTAAATCTTTGGGTAAATCATGGCAGGCCCCTTTTGAGCACCTTACCCGGGAACGCCCCGGTTTGGACGCCATTGTCGATCACCGGGGTGCCGCCAACGATGACATACTCAAAGCCAGTGGGATATTGATGGGGGCTGGACCAGTCATCACGATCAGTGACCGTTAAATGATCAAATATGCTGATATCGGCAACCATGCCCTGAGCGAGTGTTCCCCTGCTTCCAAGCTTGATGCGGCGGGCGGGCAGGGCGGTCATTTTATGGATTGCCTGCTCAAGACTTAAAACACCCTCCTCCCTTACGTATTTAGCCAAAACCCTTGGGTAAGTACCGTAGTTGCGTATATGCGGGACATCTTCTCCAAACGTTACGGCAGAGCCGTCGGAAGCGATACTGGTGAAGGGGGCCTGCATGATGCGTTTTACATCCTCTTCGACCATCATGTGATAAATCGCGGAGGCCTTAGCGTCATATAAAATATCCATCGCCACCTCGGCACCATTCTCAATGCTGGGCGCCAGACCATTTATGATGGTCACCTCGGCCATGGTCATGCCCGAGTACTCGGGATGCCCATCAAAGGATGCGATCGTGATACGGGATAAATCCCCCGCTGCCCTGGCGCCGTTTAGTTTCCTGATGGTATCCGCCTTGATCCTGGCCCGTGTTTCCGGGTCATCCAATCGAGCCTGGAAATCCTCCTGGCTGCCTGCTCTTGCCCACGCGGGAAACACGTTTGCCAGGCCGGTGCTGCCGGCGGTATAGGGATACAGGTCGGCAGTTACATCAAGACCTTCGGCCCTGGCATCCTCGATCATACCCAGGATGATGACGCTGTCCCCCCACATGGTATTGTCGGCCACTTTAAGGTGAGAAATCTGTACGGGTATGTTTGCCTCACGGCCGATGGTAATCGCTTCTTCAATGGCCTCGATTAACAGCTCAAACTCATTCCTGATGTGGCTGGCGTATATACCGCCTTGAGCGGCCGCAACCTTCGCCAGGGCGATAACCTCCCCCGTCTCTGAATAGGTTCCCGGCAGATAGATCAGGCCGGTCGACAGGCCGAATGCACCAGCTTTCATGGCGGCTTCAACGAGACTCTCCATTTGGGCTTGTTCCAGGGCCGTCGGCAACCTGTTGTCATTGGCCATCACTTCGGCCCGAACACTGTTGTGGCCGATCAGCAAACCCAGGTTCAAGGCAATACCCGTCTCTTCAACGGTTTGAATGTACCCGGGCAGGTTAACCGGTGAATTACCGCAATTGCCGGCCAGTAAGGTCGTGACACCCTGGTGGAGGTAGTTTTCAGCCCCATGGTTTTCGATGATGTTGCGGTCTGCGTGCGTATGCAGATCAATAAACCCGGGAGACACGGTCAACCCGCTTGCGTCGATGACACGGATGGCAGTCGCGCCATTGAGATCACCTATTTTTACAATTTCGTCACCAACAATGGCAAGATCACCTGCATAAGCGGGTGCGCCGGAACCATCCACGATGGTGCCATCAACGATCAATAGATCATAAACTGGCGGAGTTGTGCTACAGGCGGTCAATAAGATCTGCAAGCCTGTCGCCGCCAGCAAACCAATAAGCTTTTTTTTCATCCCAAAGTCCCTGCACTTGCCATCTGCATACACCATACATTCTACACACAGCCTCCATCGCGGCTATCAACAATCGCGATGCGTGACTGCCAAGCACCTCAATATATTATATATTGGTAATATTAAATAACCTGTAACTCCCGCAAGGAGAAAAGAATCGTGTCAAAACTGGTATCACCACATGGCGGCGGCGGCTTAAAAGCATTGCTGGCACCCCGTTCGGAACGGGCCGAACAACTGCGTCGTGCGCAGGGTTTAACAAAAGTGCCAATGACAAGCCGCGAAGTGTCGGATGTCCTGATGATGGCGATGGGCGCGTACACGCCCCTGGATGGTTTCATGGGCAAGGGCAACTGGCGACGGGTGTGTCTGGATATGAAACTAAAAAGCGGTGTTTTCTGGCCGATCCCCATAACACTGTCTGCCAACAAGGACCTCGCGGACAGTATTCACGTGGAAGAGGAGGTGGCGCTGGTCGATGCTGAAAGCAATGAAATCCTGGCGATCATGGAGGTCACTGAAAAATACTCACCGAACAAAAAAACAGAGTGTGAACATGTTTACCGGACAACCGACCCAGCCCACCCCGGGGTGCAGAAGGTACTGCAACAGGGTGAGATCAATCTTGCCGGTCGGGTGACCTGTCTTTCAGAGGGTGATTATCCGCAACAGTATCCCGATTTGTATATCCGTCCGGCGCAGGCGCGTGCCATGTTCCTGGAAAACGGCTGGTCATCGGTGGCGGCGTTTCAAACCCGCAACCCGATGCAAAGGGCACATGAACATTTGGTCAAGATTGCCATCGAGGTGACCGATGGTGTGTTTATCCACCAGGTGCTGGGTAAATTGAAGCCCGGTGATATTCCGGCCGAGGTAAGAACCGAAGCCATACAGGCGATGATAGATAACTATTTTGTCGAGGGCACGGTGATCCAGGCGGGCTACCCGATCGAAATGCGTTATGCGGGGCCACGTGAAGCACTATTGCACGCCCTGATCCGGCAAAATTACGGTTGTTCACACCTGATTGTCGGCCGCGACCATGCCGGTGTGGGTAATTATTACGGGCCTTTCGATGCACACCATATTTTCGATACCTTGTGGCAAGGAGCCTTGCAAACACGACCGCTAAAAATTGACATCACCTTTTTTTGCAACAAGTGTTTTGGCATGGCGACAGGCAAAACCTGTCCGCATGATGACTCCGACCGGATACACATATCCGGCACACAACAACGCGCGATGCTGGCCGATGGTGCGCCGGTTCCCCCGGAGTTCGGACGACCCGAGGTAATTGAAATACTGAGAAAATATTACGCGGAAAAAGAAAACACCTAACCCGAAGCAACAAAGCACGCAGTAATGGCACCATCACTCCGGAATTTGCAAAGCAAATTCCGGGATGACAGGTGTCATTTTTTGTTATTGTGCAAGATGTTCAGGTTTTACATTTTTGTAGAGGGACACCATGGCTAAATTAGATATCGACTTTGTCAGAAACCAGTTTCCTGCTTTCAGCGAACCTTCATTGCAAGGCTTTACACACTTCGAAAACGCGGGCGGCTCTTATGCCTGTGGGCAGATGATTGATTCTCTGCATCGTTATTATCGTGAATCAAAGGTTCAGCCCTGTTATGGATTTGAACCCTCCAACAGTGCCGGCCAGCATATGCAGCGCGCCCGTCAGCGCATGGCGGCGTGGCTGAATGTTGACAATGATGAAGTGCATTTTGGCCCGTCGACCTCACAGAACACCTATGTTGTTGCCCAGGCATTGCGGCAACACCTCTCGGCGGGTGATGAAGTTATTGTCACGAACCAGGACCACGAGGCAAATGTCGGTGTCTGGCGCCGACTGGAAGCGGATGGTGTTGTTGTGCGTGAATGGCAGGTCA
>CALJWY010000104.1 GCA_937974465.1 uncultured Lysobacterales bacterium
AAACGACGACAACTGGTTGAGTGACTATGCCACCTACCGTGTCCTCAAGAGTCTACATGATGAGCGGCCCTGGCCGGAATGGGATAGCGCCTACGCCCAACGTGATGCACTGGCGCTGAACGAGTTTCAACAGGCGAACCAAGCGTCGATCGATCACGTCAAAATTATTCAATTCCTGTTTGAGCAGCAATGGAAGGCGTTGAAGCAACAGGCCAACGGGCTCGGAATCCAGTTGTTTGGCGATATGCCCATTTACCTTGCGCTGGACAGCGCCGATGCCTGGGCGCACCCGGAGATATTGCTACTCAACGAGGCCGGCATGCCATCCCATGTTGCCGGCGTTCCACCGGACTACTTTAGCTCCGATGGCCAGCTTTGGGGCAATCCCTTGTATGACTGGAAGTTTCATGAGCGCAGCGGCTACCAGTGGTGGATAGAGCGTGTGCAGCATGCCGCCAGCCACCTGGATCTTGTACGGATCGATCATTTCAGGGGGTTTGAGTCTTTCTGGGCTGTGCCGTACGGGTCTGAAACTGCCCGCGAAGGTGAGTGGTTGCCCGGTCCCGGGGATGGTCTTTTTGACGCCATAGAATCTGCATTGGGAGCACTGCCTATCGTCGCAGAGGATCTGGGTGTGATCACAGCCGAAGTGGATGATTTACGTCGTCGCCACCAGATTCCCGGTATGAAGGTCTTACAGTTTTTGGCGGGCGACCCGGCGTTCAGCCTGGATAGCATCGATGAACATTGTGTTTGTTACACCGGTACACACGACAATGACACCACGGTCGGGTGGTTTAATGGTGCTGATGAGGACACGAGATCTGATCAGGAGATCCTTGAAAGTCAGCAGAATGTGCTGAAATTGACCGGCGGAACCAGCGAGACAGTCCACCTGGACATGATAAGAATGGCATTCAACAGCCGGGCTCGGCTTGCCATTGTCCCGATGCAGGATTTGCTTGGCCTGGGTTCGGAAGCCAGGCTGAATATTCCTGGCACAACGCTGAATAACTGGCGTTGGCGGGTCGGTGAACATCAATTGTCAGAAGCTTTTTGTGGGTCGGTGGCTCAAGTTGTGGTGGAAACCGGGCGCGAATAAGGGTATTCCTAACGTTCCACTCGGGATTCGCGATACACTTTGGGTGTTGATTGCAATGGGGAAAGAAAAAATCAAATGAGCACACAAATTCTCGCCGATCAGGGCCGGTATGTTAGCCGACTCACCCGCGATACCGTCGCCTTAATCCTGGCGGGTGGACGTGGGTCACGACTCTATGAGCTGACAGACTGGAGAGCCAAGCCTGGTGTTTATTTTGGTGGAAAATTAAGGATTATCGATTTTCCATTGTCCAACTGTATCAACTCCGGTGTACGTCGAATTGGCGTTGCCACGCAGTACAAGGCGCATTCTCTGATTCGGCACCTGGTACATGGCTGGACACAGTTTCAGGCCGCTGACCGGGAGTTTATTGAGATCCTGCCAGCGTCACAACGCGTGGGTGATGACTGGTACCTGGGCACTGCGGATGCAGTCTTTCAAAATCTCGATATTATTCGCACCCACAACCCCAAGTTTGTTTTGATTCTTTCCGGAGACCATGTTTACAAGATGGATTATGGTGTCTTCCTGGCTTTTCATGCCGAGAAAAATGCCGATATGACCGTCTCGTGCATGGAGGTGCCGCTAAAAGAGGCTGCTGGTCAGTTTGGGGTGATGACGGTTGATGATACGGGGCGGGTAATCGGATTCAACGAAAAGCCTGAAAACCCTGCACCCATTCCAGGCAGGGAGGATATGTGCCTGGCTTCGATGGGAAATTATATTTTCAATACAGAATTTCTTTATGAGCAGGTGATCAAAGATGCCGACACACCTGGTTCGCAGCATGATTTTGGCAAAAATATCATCCCCGCAGTCATTGAAAAGTACCAGGTGTATGCCTTTCCGTTCAGGAATCCAGAAACCCAGAAACAGGCGTATTGGCGCGATGTTGGGACGCTGGATGCTTATTGGGAGGCGAACATGGAGCTAATCTCTGTGCTGCCGCAGCTTGACCTGTATGACAAGCAGTGGCCAATCTTTACCCACCAGACGCAGTCGCCTCCAGCGAAATTTGTGTTTGATTACCCCGACAAACGGGGAGAAGCCATCGAATCCATGGTTTCGGCAGGTTGTATCATCTCAGGTGCGAGTGTCAGGAAATCGGTGCTGTTTTCCAATTGCAAAATCCACTCCCACACGGTGATCACTGATTCACTCATATTGCCTGAGTGTGAAATTATGGAAAACTGCACCATTCGCGGGGCGATCATAGACCGTGGCTGCGTCATAGAGGCAGGGACCCAGATTGGCGTAGACCTTGACGCAGATCGCGCTCGTGGATTTCGTGTGACCGAAGCAGGACATACCCTCGTTACACCTGGCATGCTCAAGCAAAAGTTACATCACACGCGTTAAAGCAGGGCAGGTATCGGTGGTTTCAAAGATGAAAAGCGTGTGGCTTGTGGCCAGTGAAAATGGGGCATTTCCCGGCGGCAAGGTTGGCGGGGTGGGTGATGTCGTCAATGATCTGCCCTTGGCCCTGGCTGCGAAGGGTGTGCGGGTCCGGGTGATCACGCCATCTTATGGAAAATTCCATCGCCTGCATGGATCGATGCTGTTTCGCAAAATAACAGTGAAATTTGCCGGTCGTCGCTATGTCGCCACGGTTTATCAAGTACCTGTAACCAACAGCCCTGTCGCCCAGTTTGTCATTGAGCACCCGCTATTGTCTCCCAATGGCCCGGGACAAATTTATGTCAGCGACGAGCCGGACAGGCCATTTGCGACTGATGCGGCCAAATTTGCATTTTTTAACGCCGCGGTTGCAGCCTGGGTCAATAGCAGTCAATCCCCGCCTGATGTGCTGCATTTAAACGACTGGCATACGGGACTGATACCTGCGTTGCGGGAATTTGGTGATGATGATGCCCCATTGAAGTCGGTTCGGATCGTCTTCACCATTCATAACCTTGCCTACCAGGGCATCCGGCCATTCGAAGGGGACAAGTCTTCTTTGCAGGCCTGGTTCCCGGATTTGCTGCAACACGCTTCGGTCCTGCGGGACCCGAGATACGACAACTGTGTGAACTTCATGGTCACTGCCATTCGGTTGGCCGATGGGATTAACACGGTATCAGAAAGCTATGCACAGGAAATTCAGCGCCCCAGTGACCCGTCGACCGGGTTTAGTGGGGGTGAAGGACTTGAAGGTGAGTTGGCTACTGCATATCAACAGGGGCGGCTTGTCGGGATTCTGAATGGTTGTATGTATCCGGAAAAGACTGAACAACCATTAGCCTGGACGGGGCTGTTGCAACAAATTGCTTTGCGGCGGGAGATCATGAACACCAACCGGCCGCCAGCAGAGTGGATTGCCGAAAAAGAAAAAAAGCAGCCGCGAAACCTGTTGCTATCCATAGGCAGGGTTGCGGATCAGAAAGTCCCCCTGTTTTTGGAACCGGTTAAAGGTCATGCGACCGCGCTGCAAGCGATCCTGGATGATTGCGGCCCGGATACTCTTTTTATCATGCTGGGCAGTGGCGAGAAGGAGCTTGAAGAGCGGTTTGTGGAAATTGCCCGCACAAGCAGCAATTTCCTGTATCTGCGCGGCTATGTTGAAGACCTGCCCGCACTGCTTTATGCGAGCACTAACCTGTTTCTGATGCCCAGTAGTTTTGAGCCATGCGGTATCAGCCAGATGTTGTCCATGCGGGCGGGCCAGCCCTGCGTGGTGCACGCGGTTGGAGGCCTGAAGGACACTGTTGAGGATCTCGTCACCGGCTTTGTTTTTGATGGTGCTTCACCGGAAGACCAGGCAGAGAACTTTGTAGCATCTGTCCGAACCGCCATATCCATCAAGCAGGATGAGCCGAAACGCTGGCAGGCAATTTGCGCGAACGCCCGCCGGCAGAGGTTTAGCTGGGGGCTTTCAGCCGACACATATATTGAGAGGTTGTATCATTTTGAGTAGTCAACTGGAAAGAGCAACCTTGAATGCGCTCGCCGACGGGCGATATTTCGACCCATTCTCCCTGCTGGGAATTCAATTCGAAAATGGCCGGCGCATCGTACGTACCCTGCAGCCGCATGCAAAATCCGTAGCGCTGCTGGCCGGCGATTCCTCTGAGGCCCTGTTGATGGAAAAGGTCCATCCGGCAGGGCTCTATGAAATCGAAATGCCTGCACGCAAACGCAGGTATCGCTTGCGGCTTACCTTCGCTGATGGCAGCTGTCATGATATCCACGACGCCTATTGCTTCCCTTCCACGCTTGGTGATCTTGACCTGTATCTGCTGGGGCAGGGTTCCCACCGCGACATATTCAGAAAGCTGGGTGCGCACCCGACAAAAGTGCAGGGTGTCAATGGAACGTTCTTTGCCATTTGGGCGCCCAATGCTTCGCGGGTCAGCGTGATCGGTGGGTTCAATGACTGGGATGGACGCTGTCACGTGATGCGCTTACACCCCGGTAATGGCCTGTGGGAGATTTTCATTCCCGGTGTTGGTGACGGTGCTCAGTATAAATTTGAGCTGTTGGACAAGCAGGGTGAATTGCTGCCTCTCAAATCCGACCCGATGGGCCAGTTTCACGAAGCACCACCGGGTAATGCTTCAGTGGTTTACAGCAGCCATCATCGCTGGAAGGACGATCAATGGATGGCCTCAATGACCACGGTGCCAAACATGGATCAGGCCATCAGTATCTACGAAGTGCACCTGGGTTCGTGGCGGCGTGGGGCAGACAACAGGCTTTTGACATACAGGGAGCTGGCCGACAAGCTGGTTGCCTACGTGGTGGAATTGGGCTTTACACACGTGGAGTTGCTGCCGGTTACCGAACATCCGTTTGATGGTTCCTGGGGTTACCAGCCCATTGGCATGTATGCACCGACACAGCGGTTTGGCACGCCGGACGATTTTCGCTTCCTGGTAGACAAGCTGCACCAGGCCGGAATTGCCGTGATCATGGACTGGGTGCCCGCCCATTTCCCCCGTGATGAGCATGGTCTGCGCCGTTTTGATGGTACTGCTCTGTATGAACACGAGGACCCCCAAAAAGGTGAGCACAGCGACTGGGGAACGCTGATTTTTAACTATGATCGTCGCGAAGTTATCAATTACCTGGTGGGAAGTGCACTCTACTGGATCGATGAATTTCACATCGATTCGCTTCGCGTGGACGCGGTCGCATCCATGCTCTACCTGGACTACTCCCGGGAAGTCGGCGAATGGTCGCCAAATATATACGGTGGTAATGAGCACCTGGAGGCAGTCGAGTTCATACGCAGGTTAAATGAGGTTATTCATAGCTATAAAGCTACCAGCTTTGCCGAGGAATCGACGGCGTGGCCAGGTGTTTCGCGGCCCACCGACGCAGGTGGTCTTGGTTTCACCTACAAATGGAACATGGGTTGGATGAACGATACCTTAGCCTACATGGCTGAGGATCCGGTACACCGCAAGTACCATCACGACAAGCTGACGTTTGGGCTTGTCTATGCCTTTGATGAGAATTTTGTACTGCCGCTATCCCATGACGAAGTCGTCCACGGCAAGCGCTCACTGTTGGGCCGTATGCCCGGCGATGACTGGCAAAGGTTTGCCAACCTGCGGGCTTACTATGGTTTCATGTATGGACACCCGGGCAAGAAGCTGCTGTTTATGGGCGCCGAGATCGCCCAGGAAAAAGAGTGGAACCACGACCAGTCGCTGGATTGGCATCTATTGGAAAACGCAAGTCACCAGGGTATTCAAAACCTGGTGCGTGACCTGAACAATGTATATCGTGATACCGCCGCATTACATGAACTGGATTTTAGCAGCGAAGGATTTGAGTGGATCGACTGGCAGGATGCAGACAGCAGCGTACTGTGCTGGCTACGACGGGCCGCAGATGGTGATTTTGTCATTTGCATCAGTAATTTCACGCCCCTGGTCAGGAAGGGATACAGGTTTGGGGTTCCCGAGGCAGGACTATATGTTGAGTTGCTAAATACGGATGGCAAACGCTATGGTGGCAGTGGCGTTGAGGCCACAGATGGTATTCAATCTGAACAGGTGGAGGCGCATGGCCGGCCTTGTTCATTGCAGATGGATCTACCGCCACTGGCCACACTGATACTAAAAATGAAAGAACCCGTTAGCGGGAAGTTGGAGAATGAATAGATGATAGTCCGGTCGGAAACTGACAACCCCGGTGATATGGAGCTTTTAAACCTGCCGCTCCTTGGCATGGATTCAGAAGCAATCCTGGCAGACACTATCCACTACCATAGCCGCATGCTTGGCAGGCGTACGATTCGCAGACAGGAGCACTTCCTTTACCAGGCACTGGTACATGCAACCCGTGACCGCCTGATGGAGCGTTGGATTGAAACCGGCAACAGGCTGGAATCGAGTAATGGGAAAAGAGCCTGTTACCTGTCGCTGGAGTTTTTGATGGGGCGCCTGCTGAGAAACGCCCTGTTAAATCTGGACGTCACTGAAGCCGCCGATCAGGCACTGGAACGCCTGGGCATCGAGTTGGAGGATATCCACGAGCAGGAGCATGATGCTGGCCTCGGAAATGGCGGCCTGGGCAGGCTGGCGGCATGTTTCCTGGATAGCTGCGCCACCCTTGGCCTGCCGGTAAGAGGCTACGGGATTCGTTATGGGTATGGCATGTTTCGTCAGCGCCTTGAAAACGGCAGGCAAATGGAAGAACCCGATGCATGGCTGCGAGAGGGTTATCCATGGGAGATCGAACGTATCGAACGTGCCAGGACTATCAAGTTTGGTGGCCACGTGATCCGGATCACCGATTCAATGGGGCATACTCATACCGATTGGGTTGATACCCGTGATGTTTTGGCGATTCCTTTTGATTTGCCGATTCCGGGTTATCAGAATGATGTCGTCAATACACTGCGTTTGTGGTCTGCAGCTGCAACGGATGAGTTTGATCTCGAAGAGTTCAACGCCGGAAGTTATGGTGATGCAGTGGCAGCCAAAAATGAAGCTGAAAACATCACCATGGTGCTGTATCCCAACGCAGAGACAGAGAACGGGCGGGAATTGCGTCTCAAACAGCAGTACTTCCTGGCCTCTGCCAGTTTGCAGGACATACTGCATGACTGGGTCAGCCTCAACGGGCCTGATTTTAGCGAGTTTGCCGACAAGCACTGTTTTCAGTTAAACGACACACATCCGGCTGTTGCGGTGCCGGAGCTTATGCGCCTGTTGATGGATGAGTATGGCCACAATTGGAATGAGGCCTGGAGTATCACCACGTCCACCATGGCATACACCAACCACACCTTGCTGCCCGAAGCGCTGGAAACCTGGCCGGTGGCGATGTTCGAAACCCTGTTACCCAGGGTGTTGGAGATTATCTTTGAGATCAACGCCCGGTTTCTGTCCGAAGTCAGTCACCACTGGCCCGGTGACCTCGATATTCTGGGCCGGATGTCCATTATCCAGGAAACACCCGAAAAAATGATACGCATGGCCTACCTGGCGATCGTCGGAAGTTTTTCGGTCAATGGGGTGGCTGAATTGCACTCACGTTTGTTGCAACAGGGCTTATTCAAAAATTTCGCAACTCTGTGGCCGGATAAATTCAACAATAAAACCAATGGCGTTACCCAGCGTCGTTGGCTGGCAGCTTGTAATCCCTGTCTCGCCAGATTGATAACCCGCCATATTGGTTCTGACTGGGTTACCGACCTGGATCTGCTTGAAAAGTTAAAGCCATTGGCAGACAGGGCTGATTTTCAGCAGGAATGGTCTGCGGTCAAGCAAGGCAATAAAGACCGATTGGCGGCTAACATCGAAGAAAAAACAGGTATCGTCGTCGATAGTGCATCTATATTCGATGTTCAGGTTAAACGAATCCACGAGTATAAGCGCCAGTTATTAAACGTACTGCACGCTGTGCATTTGTATGATCGCATTCAGCGTGGCGATGGTGAAGATTTGCCGCCGCGTACCATTATCATCGGGGGCAAAGCGGCACCCGGCTACGAAATGGCCAAAAACATCATCAAGCTCATCAACAATGTGGCCGCTGTGATCAACACCGATCCCTCCATGAATGCTCGCTTGCAACTGGTGTTTTATCCTGATTACAACGTATCGGGCATGGAACTGATTTGTCCTGCAGCCGACCTGTCCGAGCAGATATCAACCGCTGGCAAAGAAGCGTCCGGTACCGGCAATATGAAGTTCATGATGAATGGCGCAGTCACCATCGGAACACTGGATGGCGCCAATGTTGAAATCCTGGAAGCGGTTGGAGAAGATAACTTTTTCCTGTTTGGCCTGTCCGTAGAAGAGATTCCAGCGATGCTGCAGGACTATGACCCTCAATCCATAATTGATGCTGATGAAGATTTCTCACGTGTCATGCGATTGTTGGAAAATGGGCACTTCAATCGATTTGAGCCGCACGTGCTGGATGACGTGATTCGCGCAATCCGCAATCCGGATGACCCGTGGATGACAGCAGCTGATTTTCGCAGTTTCATTGACGCGCAGGAATTTGCCGGGCGTGCCTACCAGGACCAGCAGCGCTGGCTGCGCATGAGTATTTTGAACACCGCCTCATCGGGACGGTTTTCAACGGACCGCACAATGCGGGACTACAATAACGACATCTGGCAGCTCGAAACGATCCCCATTAAGTCACCATGATTCAAGGCGGAAACCCGGACCGGCTTGGGAATCACTTTGATGGCGAGGGTGTCAATTTTGCTCTATATACTTCAACCGCCGAGGCGGTTGAAGTCTGTTTGTTCGACCCGTCCGGCCAACAGACCCAATGTCATCGATTACCCGATCAGCGAGACGGCGTATGGCATGGTTATCTTCCCGGGTGCCAGCCCGGCCAGCGTTATGGTTACAGGGTGCACGGCCAGTGGGCGCCGGAGCAGGGGTTAAGGCACAACCCCTCAAAGCTTCTGATTGATCCGTATGCCCGCAGATTGGACGGTGAATTCCAGTGGTCTGGATCGGTATTTGATTATGACCGGTCCACCTACAATGATGTAGGCCCGCTGCAGACAAACCTGACAGATAGTTCGCCAGCCATACCCAAGTCTGTGGTTAGCGGTGAGCCCGCGCCGAGCGCGGTCAGCCGGCCTCGTATACCCTGGACTGAAATGGTGATTTACGAGGCGAATGTTCGTGGCTATACGATGCACCACCCGCAAATCCCTGATCACGAACGCGGCAAATTCCTGGGTCTGTCAAACCGAAACATTCTGCAACATTTAAAAGCGCTGGGCATTACCGCCATCGAGCTGCTGCCTGTCCATCATTTTATCGATGAGGCTTTCCTGGTGGGTCGCGGGCTGACAAATTTTTGGGGTTACAACAGCATCAACTTTTTTACACCGCATTCACGTTATGCCAATCTTGATGCGGTCGCAGAATTTAAGGAAATGGTAGATGCCATTCACGAAGCTGGCATCGAGGTGATCCTGGATGTGGTTTATAACCATACAGGGGAGGGCGACGGACAAGGCCCAACCCTGTCTTTCAAAGGCATTGATAACCTGACTTACTATCGCACCGAACCCGGCCATCCGGACCGTTACGTTAATGATACCGGCTGTGGTAATACGCTCAATACGGACCATCCCCGGGTGCAGGCCCTGGTCCTGGATAGCCTGGCTTACTGGCACCGGGATATGGGGGTTGATGGTTTTCGTTTTGACCTGGCGCCTGTACTTGGCAGAACTACAGCAGGTTTTGACCCGCACCACGAGTTATTACACAAGATCAACGATGCTGAAAACCTGGCGGGTGCCAAGCTCATCGCAGAACCATGGGATCCGGGACCGGGGGGTTACCAGTTGGGGGAGTTTCCACCGCGCTGGGCAGAATGGAATGATCGTTACCGGGATGCTCTGCGCCGGTTCTGGTGTGCTGAGCCAGACATGCTCAGCAGCCTGGCTAAACACTTGCATGGTTCTTCTGATATCTTTGAGTCCAGCGGCCGCTCACCACAGGCCAGCATTAATTTCATCACTTCTCACGACGGATTTACATTGCGCGACCTGGTGAGTTATGAAAAGCGTCATAACGAAGCCAATGGTGAAAACAACCGGGATGGGCACGCACATAACTTTAGTTGTAATCACGGTACCGAAGGTGATTCAGATGATGTAGAGATCAGTCGTCTGCGTCGTCGCCAGCGATTGAATTTTCTCGCCAGCCTGTTGCTGTCAAACGGCACCCCCATGTTGCTGGCGGGTGACGAGTTTGGTAACTCGCAGACCGGCAACAACAATGCTTACGCGCAGGATAATGACATTGGCTGGCTGGACTGGAACGGGCTGGAGGCTGATCCGGATTTTTTCCAGCAGGTTAGGAATTTAATCCGTTTGCGTCGCGCAATTCCGCATTTTCAGAATGAGGGGTTTCAGCACGGGAATCGACTCGAACCTGGGCACTGGCAAAGTATTGAGTGGTTAAGTCCGGAGGCAGAGAGGATGAAACTTTCGCAATGGCACAACGACCGGGCCATGACCTTGTTCATGCCCGGCATGGCCCTTGAAGGCGATGACGCTGGCAGCACAGATGCGGTTGCTCTGATGTTCAATGCAGCCGATACACTGGTCGACTTTAGCTTGCCCCTGGTGCAGCCGGGCGGAACCTGGAAGCTGGTTTTTTCGAGTGCCGGACAGGATGCCTGCCTGGCTGCCGATCAGACCTGCTCCCTGCCATCACGGTCAATGGCCTGTGCGATTCTTGGGCTTGATTAAGAAAAAGCATACTGTGGAATTGATCGTATTGGGATCGTATATATGACGGTGCAGACATGACAGATCAGATCATCATTG
Organism: uncultured Lysobacterales bacterium; assembly: GCA_937974465.1. Lineage (GTDB taxonomy): Bacteria > Pseudomonadota > Gammaproteobacteria > Xanthomonadales > SZUA-36 > SZUA-36. The sequence goes on from CALJWY010000104.1 coordinate 10,869, forward strand.
GTCAACGTTTTCATGGCCCCTCCGGATCCGGGAATGGCGGTTATTCCTGTGGTTTGCTGGCACGGTTTATCGATGGCCCGGCCCGCATCCGATTGCGTATTCCGCCACCTTTGGATCAACCCCTGGATGTGCATCGGCAAGGAGCGGACGTGCAGCTGTTTTGCCGTGGTGAACTGGTGGCAACCGGAAAACCGGTAAAACTGAATATCAGTATTCCGGTCGCACCCGATTTCGAATCTGCAAGCAACGCCTCTACCCGTTACCGGGGGCACGAGTCACATTTTTATCCCTCCTGTTTTGTGTGTGGCCCGCAGCGTGAACAAGGTGATGGGCTGAGAATATTTGCCGGCCCGCTTGCGCCTGATAGCGATGGGGCGGCGATGGTTGCGGCAGCGTGGATCCCGGATGAGTCGCTGGCCAATGAATCCGGTACCGTGTCCGATGAATACCTGTGGGCAGCATTGGATTGCCCCGGAGCCTATTCTTTCAGGGAGCCTGACGCCGGCGCGATTCTGCTTGGTGAACTGGCAGTAGAGATCCGGGGTTCAGTGGTAGCCGGTGAAAAATGTGTCCTGCTTGGGTGGGAAATTTCCCACCAGGGTCGCAAGCACTTCACTGGAACCGCGCTGTTTGGAGAGAATGGCCAATGTCGTGCAGTGGGCCAGGCCACCTGGATTGAAGTACCAGAAAAGCCAGGTGCATAGAGCCAGCCCAAGAATAGGCCGCTATACTGATTAAAGAATGAGCAGATAAAGATGGAGACCGTTATGTCGGATCAAGCAGCACACAAAGCGCCAACCTGGTTCATGGTCGTGGCCGCGGTTTTATTAATTTGGAACCTGCTGGGCGTGATGGCTTACCTCATTAATGTGACAATGAGCCCGGAGGCTCTTGCGGCCCTGCCTGAAGCGCAGCGCCAGCTTTATGAAAATACGCCAACCTGGGCAACGGCCGCCTTTGCGGTTGCCGTCAATGGCGGGGTACTGGGTTGCGTTTTGTTATTGCTGAAAAAGAACCTGGCTGGCCTGGTTTTGCAGTTGTCCCTGGCCGGTGTGTTCGTCCAGATGTTTCATTCCTTCTTTGTCAGTAATTCATTTGAAGTATTCGGACCCGGTGGACTGGTTATGCCCATCATGGTGATTGTGATTGCAATCTTCCTGGTTTGGCTCGCTGCAAGGGCCAAGATGAGACGCTGGACCAGCTGACGAAGTTATGACAGCGCGGCCTGTGGCCACCCGTGGTTGAACAATCGAAGGTGATCTGTCTGTTCGATGGAAAAGAAACGAAAAATTATCCCGCCGGTCTACCTGGTGCTTAGCCTGGTCCTGATGTGGCTTTGTCATCGTTTTATTCCGATCCGCCAGTTTATCGATGAGCCGCTGGCTTACCTGGGCGTGACCCTGGTGCTGTTCGGGATAACGATGGCGGCGGTTTCCGCGGCCAAATTCAAACTTCTTAAAACCGGTCTTGAGCCATTTGATGAGGCGACGGCACTGGTGACCAGTGGTTTTTACCGCATTACCCGCAACCCCATGTACGTGGGGATGTTCATGATGTTAGCAGGTGTCGCGGTGTTGATGGGAAGCCTGGGTGCATGGTTACCTGTGCCTGCATTCATATTGGTTATTCGTTACAACTTTGTGCTGGGGGAAGAGCGGTTTATGGAGGCGGCTTTTGGCCAACAATACCTGGATTACAAATCCAGTGTGAGACGGTGGATATGACGATAGAAAGTGCTCAATCGAGACCTACGCCATACCGGGTTGTGGCCGGGCGCCTGGCGCTGATTGCATGGGAAACTTAATCAGCTTTCAAGATAGTCTCTGCGTCGATGTCTGTAAGTACCATAATTCAGAGAAAGTGGGTGTTTTTTGGCATTTAGCTGAATAAGAAGATGGAAAACCAGAGCTCATGCGTTTTATCATATGCGATCAGGCAAAAACGCCTGATGACTGGCAAGGGGTGTGCTTTTAGGGCGGTTGGTGTTTGATGTGCAGCGCCGTTGGGTATAAATTTTTTTTAACACAGGTGAAATAATGAAAAGAGTAATAATTGCAGGGCTGATACTTGTAAGTTCAATGGCAGCATTGGCCCAGGAAGTAACGGAGGATGGCAGCATGGTGGTGTTGCCCATTGAAGCGCAGCAATGCAATTTGCCATCCGCTCCACCTCCTATTCCCGAGGTGCCGGTAAAAGCAGATCTGCTGAAAGCCCAGAAGCACGTTAAGCAATTCCAGGCTGATATGGAAGTGTATCGTGCCTGCATCAACAAAGATGCAACGAGTAATGAACTGTCAACCGGA
>CALJWY010000105.1 GCA_937974465.1 uncultured Lysobacterales bacterium
CGGGGTGGAAGTTTTTGAGTCGCCAGGCAGTCACGGCGATGACGGCCATCATGACGGGTTGGGAAAAATACAGCACCTGGATAAAGGTCAGCTCTTCGGGCCCATACACCAGGCTAACGGGCATGATCATCATGCGGGCCAATGCGGGCCCCAAAATGCAGTAAACGGTAGCAATCATCCAGACGGCATGATTGTCCAGTTGTTTCGCGCGAATAATGGCCATCACGATACATACGGCAAATGCACCAATGGTGACCAGATCGAAAAATGTAATGCCGTAAAGGAAAGTCGCGCCGACGAAACCACCGTCCGGCCTGCCCTGGGCATCTTCAATGTTGCCCGGTAGCATCAACATCGCTGAGGCCACAACCAGTCCGGCCACAAAAAGCCCGATCATGCCGTTGCGCCGGTGTCGCTGCATATGTCCACGCGTCGCCAGGTACGGCTGTGCCATTAAAAAACCGAACCATATAAGTGCGGAAAACATGTGCAGGTGGTGGCCGAAAGATTCGTCGGCAAAATTCGACCAGTATCCCCGCAAAAAGCCGAGCAGCACGACAATGAAGGTAAGGACCAGCCAGAGATGGGTGTTTCTGTATTTGTTCATGAGTTCGTTTCCGATACCAGTGTTTTAGCGGGAATTTTTTGAGGTTTGATTGTTGGGTATAAGTATAGGACAGGTTTTTGGGTTGGCACCTATAATTGTCACAGGGGCGCAACTCAGGCGCGACAGGCTTAACCAGTGACCCGGACCAGCCTGCTGGCCGCCCCTCCGTTTTACCTTCTTCTTCCTACAACTCTGCGGGGTTCACGCCGCTTGATTTGGCGGCACCTGCTGCCATTGCAGCCAGGAACCTTGAGCGGAGGGTATCGGTCATGAGTGCTTTTTTAACCGGCGACAATCTCAGGAAGCCGCCTACGATGCCGCGCATTGCCTTGTGGGATATGCTGCCCGGGTCGTCGAATAACTGGTTTTGCAGAGTGCCGCGCTCGAGGCACTGCAGGATTACGCGCTCAAAGGTGTTTTCCGGGTGTATGACCTGCTGGTCCCGCTTTTGCATGTCGATTGCTGCCGGGTCGCACACGAGGCTGCAGATTCCGCAGCCAATGCAGGCGTCTTCATTGATTACAGGCAGAAACATTCTTTTGCGCGTGGTTTTCTTTGCTTCCGGGATCAGGGTTATCGCCGAGATGTGGCAGGCTCGTGCACACTTTTGGCAACCATTGCACTCAGCCATGTTGACGCGTGGAACGAGAGTTGAGGAGACGATTGAATTGGGGTAGCCATGCTTGTTAATGCCCTCCAGTATCCCGCAACAGCAGCCGCAGCAATGACACAGGAAAGAGGGTTCGTTACGCACGTTGTCAACCGAGAACACCAGCTTCAGTTCCTTGGAACGTTGTGCGATATCGTGCATCTCCGACCTGGAGATCTCGCGCCCCATCTTGTGGCGCACCAGGTACTCCGCCGCCTTGCCAAAGCTGGTACAGGTCTCGAGTGGAACCTTGCAGGTCTCGCCACCGGCATGGTGTTTCTTGTGCCGGCACGAGCAATTCGATACCGAGAAGGTTTCGGTTGCATCAATGATCTGGTCGACACGCTCGTAATCGAGAATTTCAACGTGGTCGCCCAGGTGATCCAGGTACGGCAGGGAACGGGCGATGGATACCTGCTGGCCAGCGCCGAAATTGGCCGAGTAAAAATTGCCTTCATCAAGGTAATCGACGAACGAACGCGCATAATTGCCGATGTCCTCATTGGCGATATCGGTACGCATCATGGTGAATTCGAAAAAGCCGATAACAAACGGTGCCGGCATGTAGCGATACTTGCCACCCAGATCCAGGTCGACCACCAGGCCTTTGTCACACAGGCGGCTGAGAATTGGTTTGAGTTTATCCGGCTTGCGGCCGGTCAACCTGGCAATGCGCCCGAGCGTGGATAGCCCGAAAGGCATTGCCACGACCAGTTCGGCTTCCTCGGTGGTGTATAGCTGTCGCAGCATGGCGTAAAACGCCTTCGTTTGTGGTGTGCGTACCGACAGGCTGTCGATCTTTTCGCCTAGTGGCCCGTAGATATCCTTCGCGACGATGTGGCCCACGCTTCTCTCCAGCGGCTGCTCACAGGCGTGAGCAGTTAGATTATAAGTGGTTGAAATCGGCTGTGCCAGAAGCTGGAGTTGGTGGGTAATTCTACCGGGTTGTTTGGATGTAATATCTGGCTGCGGCTACCAGGCCAGTGGTGCCTTGCAAGCGGCTATAAAGCAAGCTCGATGACCAGTTCAATCAACTCTTCCCTGGATATCACGTTGTCGTGATTGACATCGAACTGTTTAAATATATCACTGCTAAAGTTCATGCCCTGCTTATGCAACAGGCTCTCGGCAAGGGCAATAAACTCACCCCTTGAAATGACGCCGTCTTCATTAACGTCAAAGATATCAAATAACTCGGCAACCATTTGTTCAGTGTCCATATACCAAAGTTTATCTCAAAAACAAAATATTCCTAGTCTCTGATGCAAAAAAAAGGGCGAAAAAGACACCCGATTTCTCCCATCCAGCCATTCGGCGCTTTACCGTTGACTGCTTCAGGCCACTCTGTCTGCACCTGTAATGCGCGGCAACACACCTCGAAATGGTCAAACCCAGGCCTGCCCTGGCGCCTCGTTCTCAATCTGTGCAGATCGGTTATATTTACCTAATTATATTTATACATTATTTGTGCAAAACATGTATACATAGCATTTTTAAATGTTATATACTTATACCGTAATTGTACTGAAGTGTATTTAATTTTCGGTGAATGTCTGCCACGACGTTGCTGAAATGGAGTTTTTACATTTAATTTGGATAGGAGTTCCTTATGAAGATTCAGACCAAAGTTGCACGGCGTACTTTTTTACGCACAGCATTAGCCGCAAGTGCGGTGATTCCGCTGGCAGCAATTCCGCTAGTCCTGAAAGCTGACAATCACCGTGTTGATGAAGCCAATCCGTCGGCTAAAGCACTTGGCTACCGTCATGATGCCGCCAGTGTAGATACTGCAAAGTTTCCCGCACGCGCGACGGCAGATGGGAAAACGCAATTTTGCGACAATTGCAAACTCTACCAGGCCGGGGATGATGGTTGGGGCGGTTGCAGCATCTTTCCGGGTAAGCAGGTCAAAGGCAAGGGCTGGTGCGGCGCCTGGATGAAAGCTTAAAACCCGGTGAAAAGCGAGCCTTCCACTGCAGTCGTTGTGGGCGCAAGCCGTGGAATCGGGCTTGCGATTACAAAGGCACTGTTAGGGCATGCGCAGATGAGTCGCGTTTTCGCCAGTTACCGTGACCCTCGCAGTGCCACAGAATTGCTGGCGATAGACGACGATCGCCTGCGTTGTGTGCAGCTTGATGTCACCCAGGCAACAGATATCCGGCAATTGGTACAGTTGATCGAACATGATCAGGGCCGGCCGGATTTTGTTATCCATTGCGCTGGTATTCTGCATGAGAAAGGCATACGACCCGAAAAAGCCCTGAGCCAATGCGATGCCGACACACTCAAGCGCTTATTCGCGGTCAATAGTATTGGGCCATTGATGCTTGCCCAGGCACTGATTCCGCTGATGCCCCGCCGTCAGAAATCACATTTCACCGTGTTGTCGGCGATGGTTGGCAGCATATCTGACAACCGCCTCGGCGGTTGGTATGCCTACCGAGCATCAAAAGCTGCATTGAATCAGTTTATGCGCACCCTCTCCATTGAATGCCGGCGCACGCATCCCGGCTTATGCGTCACCTCCATCCACCCCGGCACCACCGATACCGGACTGTCCCGGCCATTCCAGGCCAATGTCAAAAACGGCAAGCTTTACACACCCGGGCAAAGCGCTGGCCGGATTCTAAGTGTTGTCGGACAAAGCACCGCTGAACAAAGCGGCCAATTTGTGAACTGGGATGGTCAGCCCATCTCACCGTGAAAGACAAAAAAGAGACCTGAACAAAAAGACCGTGTCCCTGAAAGCTGGCTATTGGCAAGAGTTGCCCCAGGAGTAAGCGCTTGAGGCGACTCAGACGCCGGGCATTTTAGATGTAAAATACGAACACACGAATAGACCAGGTGATCCACAAGGTGATGAACAAGAATGACTGAGATACGTGTTGCCAGCCTCTACCATTTTGCCAGGCTGGACGACTACCGGGAACTGCAGGCTCCGCTATTGGAAAAGTGCCTGGCTGAAGATATCAGGGGTACATTGCTGCTTGCCGAAGAAGGCATTAATGGCACGATTGCCGGCACCCGGGAAGGCGTCGAAAATGTTTTGGCATACATCCGCTCGGATCCAAGGCTGAGTCCACTCGTGCACAAGGATTCCTTCGCCGAGGAAACACCTTTCCTGCGCATGAAAGTGCGTCTCAAAAAAGAGATTGTGAGCATGGGTGTGCCGGACATTGATCCCACTCATATTGTTGGCACCTATGTGAAGCCCGAAGACTGGAACGAATTAATCTCAGATCCGGACGTGCTCGTCGTTGATACGCGTAACGCATACGAGGTTGAGATCGGCACATTTACAAATGCGGTTGATCCACAGACGACATCTTTCCGGCAATTCCCCGCGTGGGTTAAAGAAAATGACCAGCTTCTCGGCCACAAGAAAATTGCGATGTTCTGTACCGGTGGAATTCGCTGCGAAAAATCGACCGCCTATATGAAATCCCAGGGCTTTGAGGAGGTGTATCACCTTGAAGGTGGAATACTCAAATATCTTGAGACCATTCCTGAACAGGACAGCCTTTGGCAAGGTGAATGTTTTGTCTTTGATGAGCGGGTATCGGTCGATCACAACCTGGAAGCCGGCACTTACGACCTTTGTCATGCCTGCCGTCATGCGATCAGTGACGAAGATAAAAAATCACCCCTATATGAACCTGGAGTAAGTTGTCCAAAATGTCATGGTGCGACCTCCCAGGAGCGCAAGGCACGTTTTGCTGAACGCCAAAAGCAAATGGATTTGGCCAGGGAGCGTGGCGAAGTGCACCTTGGCAGCAAGCCGAAAGAGACCAATTAGCCAGTGGCGATCACAGCCCACCCGATCCTGTATAGCTTCAGGCGTTGCCCCTACGCTATCCGCGCCCGGATGGCACTCTATATCAGTGGGCAAAGCTGCGAACTGCGTGAAGTCGTGCTCCGTAACAAACCTGCAGAAATGGTTGAGTTATCACCCAAGGCAACCGTACCCGTCCTGCAGCTTGAGACAGGTGACGTGCTGGAGCAAAGTCTCGATATCATGCTGTGGACCCTGGCGAACAATGATCCGGGTGACTGGCTTGTGCCCGAGTGCGGCACTCTCAATGACATGTTGGCTTTGATTGCGGAGAATGATGGACCATTCAAGGATCATCTCGACCGCTATAAGTACGCTCCGCGTTATGACAACGCAGACCCCGTAAGTCACCGGACAGAGGCAGAGAAATTTCTCTGTGCTTTGGACGAACGCATGAAAAACTGCGCATACATTTTCGGGAACAGACCCGCGCTTGCGGATTATGCGATAGCCCCGTTTATTCGTCAGTTTGCCAACACCGACCGGGCCTGGTTTGATGCAGCGCCCTACCCTCATCTTCAAAAGTGGTTAGAGGGTTTCTTGAATGCCGAGCTTTTTAAGCAGGTGATGGACAAGTACCCGGCCTGGCAACCAGGGGATTCTCCGGTGTTTTTTGAGGCCGCAGCCAAACCGCGGGATTGAATCCTTTGTGAAATGGATCCCGGACCAAGTCCGGGATGACGGTGGAAATTAAGCCTTGGGTGTCGGTGGAAATTAGGCCTTTGAGTCGCGGTGGAAATTAGGCCTTTGAGTCGCGGTGGAAATTAAGCCTTGGGTGACGGTGGAAATTGAGCCTTGGGTGGCGGGGGAAACCAAGTCCGGGGTTGCGGTAGACGGCATGGTGGTAGAAATTAAACCTGGGGTGACGGTGAGATTACAAAGATTGATATAGACTGTATGAAAGAATCCTGTTTCCCGCTCTGACCAAAGCACCCTGACAATAATGAAAAACATTCTTCAAGAACTTAAAGATCGAAAAATCTGGCGCACGCTGATTGCCTACCCGGGTGTTTCCTTTGTTTTACTGCAGGCAGTCGAGTTTTTCATCAATAACTATGATCTGGACGCCCGCTATTTGAGCGCGACCTTCATCGCATGCATAGCATTTTTACCCGTTGCCCTGATCTGGAACTGGTATCACGGCGAAACCGGCCATCAGAATTTTCGCAAAGCTGAAATTGGCGCTTATGGCTTTTTTACTTTGCTGGCGATCTCGTTGGTTGGCTGGTTTTGGCTCAGCACCGAGCGGGCGGCCCTGCCGCTGACCACCGAGGCAGCATCGGTACACTCGATCGCAGTCATGCCATTTTTGAACCCCGGGGAAGATGCCGGGGTGCAATACCTGTGCGATGGTATTGCCGAAAGCCTGATCAACTGGCTGGCCGCCCAGGACGCTGTAAGAGTGAGCTCAAAGTCGGCCTCGTTCCGTTTACGCGAAGAAGCCGATGACGCGATGGAAATTGGTGAGCGGCTTGGCGTCGATAGTGTTTTGCAGGGAAAACTGGAAAAGGTGGGCGATCAAATCGTCATCTCGGCATCATTGGTGGATGCGCGTGATGGCAGCCAAATTTGGGGCGAACGCTTAATGCGGCCCAATAGCGAATTGTTATACCTGGAGCGCACCATCGTCGACGCAATTACAGCCGGGCTGAAGATAAAAGTCACGGATTCCGGATCAAAACTGGCTGCATCGGGTGGCACGGATAATCCCAAGGCATATGAGAAGTATCTTCGTGGTCACTTCCTGATACAGGCCACGGAAGCCATCTCTATCGACAAAGGCCTGCAAGAACTGCGTGCGGCAATCCGCCTTGATCCAGGCTTTGGTTTGCCTTATGCAGATATTGCGGATGCGCTGGTACAGAAAATTTACTATGCCATCGAGCGCTCACCTGAATTGGTTGGCGAGGCCAGAACCGCGGCATTGTCTGCGGTTGCACTGGCGCCGGATTCAGCTGAGGCGCACACGGCACTGGCCGGCATATATGCGTATTTTGATTTTGACTGGGCCGCGAGTGAGCAGGCGTTTGAAAAGGCCATCGCGCTGAAACCAAACAGTCCGGTGCCATATCATCGCTACTCGGACTTCCTGTGGCTGACATTGCGTACCACGCGGGCCCTGCAAATGGCGCATAAAGCGGTGGAACTGGATCCGATTGATTCAAGCTCCTTACATGCGGTGGGCCTGTCATACCTGATTGCAGGTGACTACGAGGCCTCGGCAAAGGCATTTGGCGAATGGAATCGATTTCACCCGCAAAGCGCCTGGTCCTATGTGAAATATGCAGTGGCATTGTCACTTAACGGGCAGTGCGATATCGCCATGGAACGGCTGGCGGCAGTCCGCCAGATGACCAACGATGAGGCTTCCATGTTAAGGGAAGCATGGATGGCGTTGGCATATCGCTTGTGCGACGAAGCGGCGCTGTTCACACGCTCAGAAAAGCGCCTCGAAGCCGATTTGGCAGCGGATGGTGTGGGAGACCCTACAGCACTGGTCTGGCTGAGGTTAATGCAGGGCGATATCCAAAGTGCCGTTGATATTATTCAACAGGCCATTCAATCACGCAGCGACCTGGTGCCGTTTATTCAACTTGTCTCACTTGATATCTGGCAAATCGAGGGCTTTAAAGAGATTGGGCGTGACGCACGCTACGTTGAGATGGTCGAAGCGTTGAATTTTCCTGCCATGGAAAGCCGGGTGAAAAGCGGTCCGTCTTTAACAGAATAATCGGCGCCGGAGATTTTCGCGCCCGGTGAGACCGGTGCCGTGCCAGGACCCTTACTCGAATTTAACGCCCGGCTTTTCGGGAGAAGGGCGCTGAACCGATGGGCGCTCTGTCGGTATAAACCAACGGTCGTTTAGCAGGTCAATACCACCACCCATCTCCTCCTGCACAACACGGTCGATGACAAACATACCCTTTTCGGCCATCGACTGGATAGAATCAATACCATCATTTGGAAAGCCGCCGCGCGTCCTGTGGATATTGAACCCGTCTGCAAACTTTCTGCCGAAGGCGCGTTCGATACCATCCCTGCCGTGCATGAAACCGAGCAGTCCACCCCAGGTCGCTGCCGGGTTGTCGGAATCCCAGCCTGCCAGGACGGCGATTTTGACGGTCTCCTTGTAGTCGCCTTCACCATAAAGAAGACTGACGATACTCGATGCAAAGTTGATACCGGATGCAAAGCAGCCGTTGCAATACAGTGCTCTTGAGGTGATGTCGTAACCATCCTGCTGCTCGACCTGGTATCGGACATATATATCATCGCGGGCCTGCTCCCAAGGCACACCCGCCAGGTAACGGCTTTTCACATAGTCATACATCTGCGCCGTATATGAGTCTTCCGGCAGATATTGGCGGGCCTTGTCTGCCATCCAAATTACCTGCTCTTTGATGGGCAGCCGGGGGTCAACCAGTGATGCGAGCGAGTACATCACGACATAAAATTCCGCTGCCCATGCGGCATTCTGATAGGCGCTGGTGCGAATTGGCAAATGCGCCATCCTGAGCGCCACATCCGGTCTTGCAGGCGCGAACAAACCGAATATTTCAGTGGTCAGCTGGGCGTCAATCATGTCGTAGTCGGGGTTGTTATCCGGGTCACTGGTTTGCGGTGGAACCATGCTGCCGGACCTCATAAGATCGTGGGCACGCTGATTGGATACCCAAAGGAAATTTTCCCTGTTTCCATCCGCATCGCTAAACGGTGTGTTTTCATCGGAGTAAATATGTTTTAGCCAGCCATCACGGATTTGTTCGCCGCTCAGCACACTGACCTGGTGCTCCAGCAACAAATGCTGGTAGATATATTCGATGTCGGTATCGTCATCGGCACCCCATACACCGCCCTCTTTTTCAAGCACCCAGTCAATGTTGGCTGACAAGGTACTGGGGACGTCGCTCCAGATACTGGCCTGGTCAGGCTGGCCCCAGTCCTCGCGTGTATAGAATTTTCCATGCACTCCTTCACCACCAATTTTATCCATTTCTGTCACCAGCCCGGTCCAGTTGGCGATGCATTGACCGAGCCAGAAGCCATAAAGCTTATTCACATGGGAAGTACGTGAAATCACCCTGTCGGTGGGTCCTGGTGTATATGCCAGGTATTCCATTGATGGATTGACCAGAGCAGCAGTTTTTTCAGGGGCCGATGGCGCCGCATCGTGGGCAGGTAGCCGTTGTGCGTGTCCTTGTTGATCACAGGCGGCCAGGGCCATGCAGAACAGCACGGCAACAAAGGTGACGAGCGCAAAGTCAAAGCTTTTGCGTGCACCCATCATGCAATGTCCAAAGTAAGGGTCAGAGCACTTTTGTGTTGCCGGCAAACGCGGCTACTTCCTGAACTCATCAACAACCATACCCCATGCTTTTACTCTCCCCTCGCTCACCAATGAATCTGCTTTGCCAAGCACATAGTCGTGCAGGTGTTTTGCGACGGCGGGGTAAAAATCTGCCCCAAAACGGCTCTTTATCTCTGTCGAGAAACGGGAATTCAGGAATTTGAAGGGGCTTTCGATTAACTTCCCGGAAACTTCCGCATCATCCTCATGCAAATACACTGCGGTTGAATGGTGCATCGCATGGTTGGCTTTTTCGATCTCTTCTACATAACCGGCGGGGTCATTAGTGATAACCACACTAACCCTTTCTTTACCCTGCGGCAGCCAGACGCGGTTGAAGATCCCGTTAAACGGCACCCTGAAACGATGCTCTTTCAACTGCAAATAGGGGCTGACATCAATGAGCCCGAACTTTGCATGGATGAGCCAGCTGTGGCCGCTTTTAAAATAGTCTTCCTGGCCGATTCTGAAAGCGGGGTTGCCGGCAAATGGTCCCTGGACAAACATGCACTTGCCACTGGCTATCTTTGGATAGGTTTCACCGCTCTTTAACATCAAGGCCATGACCAGCGCATGATCGCGGCAATTCCAGCCCGCATCGAATTCACCATCACTGCCGGTGAAGCTATTGGAATAAAGCAGGTGATTGATTTCCTTCTTGAACGCAGCGGTGCCCATCATGCGCGTTTTATCTACCTGGTTGGTTACACTCATTTCGTGCCCTTTGTGCCTTTGCAGCCATCAGAACAGGTCAGTCACTGCGTGGGTTTTCTTCCCCGATCCCTTGAACAGCCCATTCCTTTTGATATGTGCATTGGATTGTATCATTGCAGCGATTAGGGGGAATGGATCCATACGCATTGATTGGAATGAAACTACCCGCCCGCACCAATCAAAATATTTATTTTCGCCTACACTGGAGATATGCAACCACAACAGGCGAGAAAATCGTGTTTTTGAGAAGACTGGCCGAGCACATCCGCAAGCAGGACTGGTTTATTGTCATCATCGAACTACTGGTGGTAGTGGTGGGACTTATGCTGGCATTCCAGGTCGATCGCTGGAGAGAAGCCATCAGTGAGAGGAAGCTGGAGGGCGTTTACGTCCAGCGACTTATCGACGACATCGAATCTGATATTCCGAAATTAGAGGACGCCATCCAACTGGCCGACATGCGTAAGAACTATGCCGAACTGTTGATGGCTGTGGCTGAGAATCCTGAACTTGCAACTGAACAACCAAGCTCCTTTCTTGTGGCTGTTGACCAGGCTTCTTTCACCTATTCACCCGCATTGAGAAAGGCCACATTTGACGACCTTCGCTCGACCGGTAACATGCGCCTGATTCGTGATCAGGATGTGAAGACCAGGCTGCATGATTACTACAGCTTTGACGAGTCACAATTACAATATCGACCATTGCAGTTTTCTGTCGAGTTTCATCATTTCAAATTGGCCAATGGGGTTCGCAGCAACCAACAGGTCAGATTCCTGCAGGATAAGTGGTTACTGGTGGATCCCGCAGAACTCGAGGAAGTGCAAAACACAGACCCGGGCTACCCCGACGAGATAAGGGCGGCAGCGGAGCGATTGCGGAATAATCCGGAACTGGTCTCCTGGTTAACCCAGTTACGTGAAATGCAAATGGAACAGATTCTGGTACACAACACGCGTATCGAATTCGCCAATGCGGCCCTTGATTCTCTTCAGCATTACAACAGCCGGAAATAGAGACCGCGCCATCAAGACAACAGCGGTCGGAAACTGGTTGAAAAAGAAAAAATCCAGCCCGTTGTCATAATTCACCCGCCAATCGTGACTTTGTCACGCCTTACAATCAGCATAGCAGCAAGAGACGAATGGGCGTTTCAATAACAATCGGCGGGACATGGATGCATTGCACAGGCTAATCAGCTTCGGCATGCCCTGGCATAATGTGTTGCCGCACCTGGCCACCTTTATCGTCGCCAGCATCCTGGCCGGATGGGCGGCATCAAGGCGCTTTCGTTTTGTATGATGACGAGAGCCCGGCCACTGGCGCGATAGCGTGTTAAAGTTTGAGTCCTTCGAGAGTGTCAGAAGCAAGAACAATGATCATGGGAGATCTGAAATATGTATGAATCATCGATGGAACTGACGATGCTGATGTGGGCATCAATATTGTACGTTGTACAAATATTGCTAGGAGCACTGGCGGCAGATATGAAAAATGGCATCGCATGGGGCCTGGGCAACCGTGAGAATATTCCCGAACTAGAAGGCTGGGGCGGTCGGGCACAGCGTGCCTATGTGAATATGGCGGAAAGCCTGCTGCCATTTGCCTGCCTGGTGTTAATCGCCTACAGCCTGGATCGAACCGGTGAGTGGAGCGTGCTGGGTGCCGAGATTTTTCTGCTCAGTCGGCTGGCCTATGCAGTGTTATATGTTGCCGGTATTAAAGTTCTGCGATCCCTGGCATATTTCGGCGGTTTAGCAGGTATGACATTGATCATTGTGCAGCTGTTTTCGGGCTAGTTCTCAGCTTGCCCGGTTGCCCAACAGGTTCTGATCCCAACCCCCTGTGCTGATGGCTGAATTTTTTAACCAGCACCAGCTTTTGTTGTGGGTACTGACGGTTTTCACCGACCTCGGTTTTGCCGTGCTCTGTTACCGGCTGTTTGGCCGCACCGGCCTTTATGGTGTGATTATTTTCAGCCTGTTACTGGCCAATATCATGGGGCCGAAGCTGACGGTGATTGGCGGTCTGCAAACCAGCATGGGCGTGATTCTCTATTCCAGTATATTTTTTGCCACCGATCTTCTAAGCGAAAAATATGGGCAGGCCGAGGCCCAACGTGCCGTTCTGCTGGGGTTTTTTGTCAGTATAGCCCTGGTGGTGATGACGCAGATCAGCATGCTCTTTCTGCCGTCATCATTTCCCCAGACATCGGCTTTTGCCCAGTCAGTCCACGCCGCGACCATCACGTTGTTCGACTACACACCACGCTTTGTATTCGGCTCCCTGCTGGCGTACCTGATCAGCCAGTCTTTTGATGTATGGGTATTCCACCGGATTAGAAATGCCACCAATGGTCGCCATTTGTGGCTGCGGAATACCGGTTCAACCTTGATGTCACAAGCGGTGGATACTTTGATCTATGGGCTGGTCGTCTGGTGGGGCCTTGTGGACCTTGTCACGGCCATGCAGTTGGCCGGGGCTAAATACATATTCAAGTTTCTGATTGCGGTTATCGACACACCATTTATTTATTGGGCCTGCCGCTGGAAACCGCGTCCGGTTTAAGCGTTGCCTGATGCCGGTGAACCACCAGGTCGACTCTGCAGTTAAGAACATGAAGAAGCGCGACCAGCTGGTTGATTGATTTACTCGAATTGGCCGGATCAAGTAAGCGATATAACTGGGGCACGGATGTCATTAGCCGTTTTGCCAGCTGCCGCCTGCTCAGACCACAGCTTTCTATTCTTTTTCGTGCCTCAAGGGTTAGTTTGTAGGTTAGCAAATCTGCCATATAACCCGGGTCTTTGTTGTACTCGAGAATTTGTTCTACATGAATTGAACCCTCATCGCCGGAATCCAGGACAAATGTAATCGCCTCGGAACCGAGCTCCTTGTCGACAAACACATCCCGAATCCGGTTTTCAGAGCCCGGCCGTGGATCAGCTTCTGCATAGGGGAAGTTATAGGTCGCTCCGGAAGGGGCGACTATCAAGAACTCTTTTCGCCTGTTGTTAATAGATACTCTGGAAATCTTCATAACATGCCTTCTCTGTTCAATTCCCCGATAAGCTGAAGCAGTTTACGACTGGCTTTCCCCTCCATGGGTAGCCAATTGTCCAGGTCCCACTTCACCACCGGTTTGGAGCTTCAATAAACATGAACATGACGTGGCGAGTGATCACCAATCCAGGTCAGGAATACATAGTTACCCCTATGCACTTTGACCACGACTATATGTTACCACATATGGTAACACTTGTAGACAACAACCTCATTTGTCATTTTTAATGCTTGCCAGCATGCGTGGATATAGGTATCACCTGTCAAAATGTGCAGGCGTTTATGGATAAACCGGTATTTGTCCGCGTGTTCATAAATCACCCATTACACGATCGACTATGCCCTGTAATGGTCTAATTTACGTGAGAACGTGACTGAGCATGAATGGGCTTTTGTGATTCATCAATAAGGGGCTACTGTAAGGAGACAAAGTAGAGCAATCGCGACCGGCTCTGCCGCTGGCCCAGGCCAGCCTCTCGAGCGGTTCACGGCAGCCCAGTCGGGATTCTCGATTGTTCCATAGTCCCGCCTTCTCTCACCTGCTCCCTTCTAAAAGCGGGGCGGTCACGGTGCGTTTTTTCGACTAAACTTAGAGTATATGAACGTCGTCGAGGAAATTTGGATTTGCTGCCCCTATTGCGGTGAGCACATCACGCTGTTGGCGGATGCGTCGGTCGAAGAACAGCAGTATATCGAGGATTGCCAGGTTTGCTGCCGGCCGATGGAAATCCATGTAAACGTGTCTGCCGATGGTCGTTGCCACTTAGAGGCGCGAGCTGAAAACGAATAGCTAAGGCCATCACCCCAGGGTTTCTGCATTAAAGCTGAGCCCCTGGCATGTGCTGCCATGAATAAAAAAACTCTACTCCTCAGTCCGTGTGTCCCGACTTCAGTGCTTTTTCGATTTGCTTGAGGCCCATCTCAATGTCCTGACCAATCAAATGCACACCTGACTTTCTCAGAGTGTCGAAATTTCTCGCCGCGATACTTCCGCCGACAAACACCGGTACTGCAAGCTGTCTAACCAACCAGGGTAACTGTTCCTCGATCACTTCATGCTTTGGCTCTATAACACCTGATAGCACCAGGGCCGCACTCTCAGTCTTGCTCACCGCAGCAGGCAATTCTTCCAATGGCATATTGGCGCCCAGTAAAATCGTTTGAAAACCATGGTCACAGGCTTCCAGCGCAAACAACAACAAGCCGATCTCATGCAGATCTCCAGGGAGACAGGCCAACATCAGCTTCGGACCGGTTTGTTTTTGCGACCTATGATGGAAACGCGCGCCGAGCTTGTTGCGCAGGTAGAAGCCAAAAAAATGTTCCTCGGCAATGCTGCCCTTCTTACTCTGCCAACGATCACCCAACTGTCTCAGAAGCGGGGTCAGGAGTTTTTGGGTTACAACCTTAACCGGGTAATGCGACAGCGCCTCTCCATAGACACGCTCAAGTGAGGATTCATCAAACCGGATAATGGCTGCAATCATGCCGTTGATATAACGCTGCCATTGATTCTGCCTGTCTTCGGCCGGCTCACTATCAACATCCGCTCCCGCCAGGGTTTCCGCATTAACCTGCCCGATCCGCATACCCCTGTCCAACAATCCAACCACCCGGTTAATCAGATCAATATGTTCCTGCGTGTATAACCTGTGTCCGCTGGGCTTTCGAATCGGTTCGATTAGCCCATATCGGGTTTCCCACGCTCTCAAGGTAATCGCATTCACGCCCGTTAACTCGGAAACCGTTCTTATTGGAAATAGTCCAGCGGACTGGTCATCTGACTTCTGCTCTGGGTGTCTCATGGTTGAAGCTTGCTCATTAAA
>CALJWY010000106.1 GCA_937974465.1 uncultured Lysobacterales bacterium
GGCCTCGCTCGAATCCAGGATGCCCCCTTTTTCCAGGCATTGCCGGATCGGCGCGATATCCATCGCATAGTGTCTTTTATCGGCAGGAAGAAAGTGCAAGGCGATCTCGACCACAGACCTGGCGTTGCGCCGGTTGGGAAAAGTATATGCAAACCACTTGATAACTGGCATAGGGACATCTCGAAATATTGGGCCAGACAGGTCATTCCTGTCAAAATGGCCGCATTAAACCAGCTCGGCCTTGTGCCCGGCGAGCAAGTTCCGAAATATACTGATTCTGATCACTATCAGCAAGGCGAGTCCGGAAAACATGTGCCCAAAATGCCTTTAAGGGCTGTTAATTGGTAAAGCTCGAATTTATCCTGGCACCCAAGGTCGACCCAGGGCATGCTGCGTTTTGGCCTTCCGCAAGTTGCTCGGGGCGCTGTCTCATGAATTTAAATAACAGTAATAATGAATGGCTGCTATGCGCTTGATGACGGTCGGTCAGCCCTGGCTAAGGCGAGAGATGGCTAGCGGCCAGAAGCGGCCCCACGCCAAGACACGACAAATCATAGGCCGTAAATAATGGGAGCTTGGCAGCAAGGCCCGATTAGAGACGCAGCCATATTCGGAGGAGGGTTGAGTGTCCTGCCCAACACTTTACCCGGACAACATCAATTGGAATTTGATAGCGTCGAGTTGCTGTTAGCGGTTATAAGAGGCGGTTCCTGACTATCAATCATTGACGGTGTTGAAGCCCTTATACGAAGGTATTCACTCGCGAATTCTCCTCGCGAACTTTCCGGTTCCGCTCAAAATCCAGTAATTCCTGATGTACAAACGACTTATTTTTGATCTATAGTGTGTGGGCAGCGCATATGAAAACAATTGGCACGGATGCTATTGCGCAGGAATGTAAACGTGTCGATTGCTGTCTTTTTTCAGCTCTCCCGTTTCCATCCCAATAGTTTCAAGGGTAACTAGACAAGGGGCGAGCCACCGTGACCAATGCAACTTTACAACATGCTGATACTTCATTTGATGAATCATCTATCAGCAACACAGCCAGTGGTCAATTGCCTGACCTGCTCCTAAGAGATACATATACCGGTTACGCATTACTGGACGCTGATTTCAATTTCATTATTGTCAACAAAGCATACGCTCAAGCACACGATCATCCGGAAGATTTCTTCCCTGGCAAGAACCACTTTGATCTGTACCCATCTGATGCACAGCAGGTTTTTGAAAAAACACTGGAATCCAGGAAGGTGTCCAGGATAACTGCTCACCCGGTTGTTCCTTCCGGTCAGACGGAACAAAACACGAGCTTCTGGGACTGGATAATTAACCCTGTCCTGAACCAGGAAAATGAAGTGGAAGCCTTGATTCTGGCTGAAACCGAAGTGACCAAAAGAGTGCGCACAGAACAGGCGCTCTTTAGGAGCTCAAGAATACTTGCTGCGATCAACCATGCCCAGGATCTGCACAATCCGTATGCTGAACCAGAAGAAATTCTGGATACCCTGCTGGCGGAAGTAATTGATCTGACCGAGAGTGAATACGGGTTCGTCGGCGAAATTATCGACAACGCTGACGGGCACTCTTACATGGAGATCCAGACGATCCTCAATTTTTCGAGAAATGATGAAACACCGGCATTGTCAGTATCACAGGAATCCGTGTACCTGGATCTCACCAATACGGACACTTTAATTGGCGAAATGATAAACAGTGGTGAAGCTGTGATTATGAATGATCTCGCCAATGAACCACGCAGTTCAGGACTTCCTGAGGGTCACCCCGCGTTGAACGCTTTCCTGGCTATACCTTTTGGTGCTGGCGAAAAACTGGCAGGGGCGATTGGCGTCGCGAACTGTGCGGACGGTTATGACAAGTCGCTGGCAGAGTTTCTCCAACCGCTGCTGAAATGCTATGCGCAGTTAATCCATTCGAATATCACCCACGGGGAATCGCGCGAAGCACAGATATCATTGGAGCAGAGCGAATACATGGTCCGTGATTTGGCCATCCCGGCGGTTGAGAATGAGCACAGCGAACTAATCGACATGATCAACGAATGTTACGATGAGATGGACGGTGAGGTGGATGCTGAGACGATCAAACAACTCCTCGAAAAAATCTATTCGGCTGTCGCTGAGCATTTTCTGCACGAGGAACAGTTAATGTGGAATACCACCTACCCGGAATATGAAGCGCACAAGAGAAACCATGAAAAGTTGCTGGTCACGCTCCGCGGCAATATAGACCGTTTTGTCGAGGACCCTGGTCATGATGTACACATTCTGCAGAGAACGCTGGCGAATTGGTTCGGCCGGCATTTTTCAACCTTTGACCTGCGCCTGAATAAGCACCTCTCGCTCAGACCGCACAATTAATCAATTTTTCCAATGGTGGGTATTGGCCGTAAACCGACCGCCGAAAAACTCAAAGCCGTTGTCTCGAAATGGTCGCTTACCTGCCAGCAACGGACCGAACACCTCTTACTAAAATTGGCCAGCAACAATCTTATTATTGATCATGCTTATTGACGCCCACCCTGTCTTTTGTATGACGCAGATGCTGTCACCCGCAATCAAGGTGCTTTTTTAAAAAATTGCAGTCACCGCCCATTGTTTGGGTCGTCAGGGGTTTTGAGCAAGGCGTTTTTCTATATACATGTGCGGTTTGCTTGTTATTATTCGCTGGACTGAATATTCGGATCATTCAAATGCGTTTTTTGTTTTGTGTGTTGATTTTTACAACGTTCTCCGCCTGCGCGTCCGGTGGCCCCACGGTGGAAATTGGTGGTAAAACCTTCAAGGTGGAGCTCGCGGATACACGACAGAAACAGGCGCTTGGCTTGATGTTCAGGGACAGTATGCCGGCCGATCAGGGTATGTTGTTTATCTTCCCGAACGAAGCGCCGCGCAGTTTCTGGATGAAGAACACCCGCATTTCTCTCGACATCATGTACTTTGACAAGCATCTGAAGCTGGTCAGTATCTCGGCAGATACGCCACCCTGCAGGGTCAGCCGTTGTCCGTCCTATCCCAGTGTCGTGCCGGCCAAGTATGTGCTCGAATTAAATGCCGGTACCGCCTCGGCCCTGGGTGTTGGTTTGGGTGACAGCCTGGTGCTCGACCTGGACTGAGATACCTGTTGTTTTGTGGGCGACTGATCCAACAAGGCCATGCCGGGCTGGTAAGCCACCAACTCATCCGGGATGAACCCCTGTTCCAGCATTTCATCGGTGAAGGGTATGAAAACTTTCATATTGACTCCTGTGTGC
>CALJWY010000107.1 GCA_937974465.1 uncultured Lysobacterales bacterium
CATGGTGTGGCGAACCCAAAACTGCCCACTTCCAGGGCTTGATTCCTTCAAAATCCGCACCGTCAGATGTTGTTGCAGCTTGAGATTGCGGTTTGACTGATCAACCCCGTGGTCTGGATTTACCTTGCTTCTTGCCTTTCCTGGGCAACTTGCCGCTGCCATCATCGCGTGGTGGCAGACCGGTGTGCTGGGTCAGGATTTTCTTGCCGGTACGGCGCAGGTGGGCCTGCTCGGTGTTCTTCCTGCGTGATGCATGATAACCATGACCGGGTTCAGGCTGTTTGGTTGGGATCAGGTGTGATTCGCCATCACCGATCAAGTCGGCCCGGCCCATCTTTCTAAGCGCTTTGCGAAGCATCTCCCAATTGTCCGGGTCGTGATACCTGAGCAGGGCCTTGTGCAGTTTTCGCTGTTCCGCGCTCTTTACACCAACCACTTCATCGGATTTGTAGGTCACCTTGCGCAAGGGGTTTTTGCCGGAATGGTACATGGCGGTCGCGGTGGCCATGGGTGAGGGATAAAAAGCCTGCACCTGGTCGGCGCTGAAGCCGTTGCGTTTTAGCCAGATTGCCAGGTTGAGCATGTCTTCATCGGTGGTACCCGGATGGGCGGCGATGAAATAGGGGATCAGGTACTGTTCCTTGCCGGCCTCTTTGGAGTACTTCTCGAACATTTTTTTGAATTGGTCATAACTGCCGATTCCCGGCTTCATCATTTTTGAAAGCGGACCGTTCTCGGTATGCTCCGGGGCAATTTTCAGCTGCCCGCCAACGTGGTGGGTGACCAGTTCCCTGACATATTCCGGATCCTTTATTGCCAGGTCGTAACGTAAACCGGAGGCAATCAAAACCTTGTTCACGCCCGGCAGTTTTCGTGTTTTTCTATATAGCTGAGTCAAGGCGGAATGATCGGTTTTCAGATTCGGGCAAATACCCGGATAGACACAACTGGGTAAGCGGCAGGCTGCCTCGATTTTGCGGCTTTTGCAGGCGATGCGATACATATTGGCGGTTGGCCCGCCGAGGTCGGAGATGGCGCCGGTGAAGCCCGGAACCTTGTCGCGTATTTGCTCTACCTCGTGGAGAATCGATTCCTCGGAGCGGTTCTGGATAATTCGCCCTTCATGCTCGGTGATGGAGCAGAACGTACAGCCTCCGAAACAACCGCGCATGATATTCACCGAAAAGCGGATCATCTCATAAGCGGGAATCTTCTTTCCTTCGTAGGACGGGTGCGGTACCCGCGCAAAGGGCATACCAAAGACATAATCCATTTCTTTGGTGGAAAGCGGGATGGGTGGCGCATTCAACCATAAATCTACATCGCCATGCTTTTGTACCAACGCCCTGGCGTTACCCGGGGGGGTTTCCATGTGCAACACACGGTTGGCATGCGCATAAAGCACCGCGTCATTTCTGACCTTCTCAAACGAGGGCAGACGTATGACCGTGCGGTCACGATCACGGCTTGGATGGGGTTTGAACTGTTCGACCTTCTCACCAGATTCCGGGTCTCCCACACCATACATCGCCGCATCCCGGCGTTGTTTCTCGCTGGTATCCATCTCGCGCGGGTTGATATAGGGATTCACCACCCGGTCTATTTTGCCGGGACGGTCTATACGGGTGGAGTCAATTTCCCACCAGTCAGTCGGCGTATCTTTGCGGATCAGTGCTGTGCCACGCACATCGGTGATCTGCGCAACATCTTCGCCGCGGGATAGCCGGTGCGCTACCTCGACCAGCGCACGTTCGGCATTTCCGTACAACAACAGGTCGGCCGTGGCATCCAGCAAAATGGAGCGGCGCACACTATCCTGCCAGTAATCGTAGTGGGCAATACGTCGTAAAGAGGCCTCGATACCGCCAAGGACGACCGGCACATCCGGCCAGGCTTCCTTGCAACGCTGGCTATACACGAGCGAACAACGGTCCGGGCGTTTACCACCCATGCCACCGGGTGTGTAGGCATCATCGGAACGTATCTTGCGCTCTGCGGTATAGCGGTTGATCATCGAATCCATATTGCCGGCCGCCACACCATAAAACAGGTTTGGCTTACCCAGCGCCTTGAAGTCATCGGCCGAGTGCCAATCCGGTTGCGCGATGATGCCCACCCGGAAACCCTGGTCTTCCAGCAGACGACCGACAATGGCCATGCCAAAAGAAGGGTGATCCACATAGGCGTCACCGGTCACAATAATGATGTCGCAGGAATCCCAGCCCAGGGTGTCCATTTCCGCCCGGCTCATGGGCAGAAACGGCGCTGCATCAAAACACTCGGCCCAGTACTTCGGGTAGCCGAACAGTTCAGAATGCGGAGTGGGAAAGGCGCTATTTGACATAATACGAGCTCTGGCTTGGTCAGGCATTATAGCCCAGCGATGGGTATGTTACCGTTTTGGTTAGTCCGGCAACGGCATATGAACAATTCCTCAGGGTGGGTGAATGGCGTCACTGGCACCCATCATTGACCAGGTTCAAACAACTCAAGTTAACAGGCTTGCATCCCGGCTGGGCGAATAGGCGACAATGCTGGTGCCGGGTTGGATTGGTCATACCTTTTTGCAACGGCAATCAGCACGTTTATCGGGGGTAAATGCCAGCACCTGTGGAGCCGCCTACGGGTGTATCATATTGCACCATGATTGAACAATTACGTGAAATAAGCCAACGACCTGCGCCCTGGTCTGTCTCTACGGTGAAGGAATTGTGGACCCGTCCACACCTGGCACAACAGATGCTCAAGTACCATTTGAGCCAGGATACCGATCATTCTTCCCGAAAAATCGCGGAGATTGACCGCATTGTTGCCTGGCTTGATTCACAACTCGCGTTTTCCGGCAAGCGGGTTGTGGACCTGGGCTGTGGCCCCGGGCTCTATAGCCGCCGAATGGCGAAATTCGGTGGGCTGGTTACCGGTGTTGATTTTTCGCCCAACTCTTTGCAATATGCGCGCTCCCGCGACATGCACAACATGGAATATATCGAGGCTGATTACCTCGAGGATGATTTGCCGGGCGGCTTTGATGTTGCAGTGATGATCTATTACGATTTTTGCGCAATGGCACCGGACAAACGGCAACTTTTACTCGGCCGGATACATTCGCTGTTGGCCCCTGGTGGGAAGCTCGCTATTGATCTCTACGGTCCCGGTTCGTTCGAAGCCGTCGATGACCACATCGAGATCGAAGAGCAGCTGATGTTTGGTTTTTTTGCCGAGGGCGATTATGTTGGAATACACCGGACCGATGTATATGAAGACGACTGGCTGTCCCTGGACCGGTTTTTTATAGTAGAAGAGGATCAAACCTGGCAGATTTTCAACTGGGCGCAGTATTACAGCCCGGAATCAGCGGCTGCGGAATTGGCAGAAGCAGGATTCATGGTTAACGCAATGACCGGCGGTCTGGACGGAGAGCCGCTTGAGGACGACAGTAAGACTATTGGTGTTATTGCGGAAAGAATTTAGATTCCGAGACGCGGAAAGGACAAGGATAAAGGTATACCGGAATGAATCTATTACTGACTGAAGAACAATCCATGATCCAGGATATGGCGCGCAGATTCGCCCAGAGTGAGCTGGCGCCCATTGCAGCAAAACTCGACCAGGTAGGTGATCGCGACGCCTTTCTTGACAACCTCTCCAGGTTGGCAGACCTGGGCTTTATGGGGATGAATGTCAGTGCTGCATATGGTGGAACCGAAGCGGGTGCCGTGGCGTTCAGTGTTGCAATCACTGAAATTGCCCGTGCCTGTGCCTCCACGGCTGTGACGATGTCGGTCACCAATATGGTCGGCGAGGTGATCCAGGCCATTGGTAGCGAGAAACAAAAAAACCTTTACCTGGAAAAGCTGTGTTCGGGTGTGTACCCGGCCGCCTCTTTTTGCCTGTCGGAAGCGAATGCCGGCTCAGACCCAGCCAATATGAGTACGACGGCTGTTCGAGAGGGCGAAGACTGGATCTTGAATGGCACCAAGATGTGGATCAGCAGTGCTGAATTTGCCGGGATCTTTATTGTCTGGGCGGTTACCGATCCAACTGCCGCGAGGAGCAAGGGCATATCCTGTTTTCTTGTTGAAGCGGGCATACCCGGATTGAGCATTGGCCCGGCCGAGGCCAAGATGGGGCAAAAAGCATCGGTTACCAATAGTGTGACTTTCGACAATTGCCGCATCCCTGCCAACGCATTACTCGGGCAGTTTAACGATGGCTACCGGATTGCAGTGAGCGAGCTGGCCGGAGGCCGAATCGGCATCGGAGCGCTGGCACTGGGTGTTGCACAGGAAGCCATGGATTATGCTCGCCAGTACACCACACAGAGAGAGCAATTTAACCGGGCGATCAGCCAGTTCCAGGGTGTGCAATGGATGCTCGCGGACTCCTACACTGAGCTTGAGGCCGCACGCCTTTTGTTAATGAACGCAGCATTCCTGAAAGAAAAAGGCTTGCCATTTATGAAGCAGGCTGCGATGGCCAAGTTATATGCCACGGAAGCCGCAAATCGAAGTTGCTACACGGCGATTCAATTGATGGGTGGGGTGGGTTATACCAAGGAATATCCATTGGAACGCTATGCACGTGATGTGCGAGTAACCACAATCTACGAAGGCACCAGCGAAATTCAGCGTCTGATAATCGCGCGGGAATTGCTTCAGGAGATATAGTCCCGCCTACAGCACACGCAAGGCTACCCAGCCGAAAAACAGCAGTACAGCCAACAACGCAGCCACGGTCATTGGGTGGTTGCGGTAGGCTTTACCCACCCAGTCCGAACGACCATTCAATACCAGCAATGCCAGCGCCAAAATAGGTATAAACCAGGCGCCGACCACGGCGTAAAATTTCTGGATTTCACCAAAACCACGAAACAACCCGGCCATCGGTAGCAGCGCTATGGCAGCTAAATAGCCCCGGTAGGGAAGGGCGCTGGAATCCACCACCACAGCACCGCTTTCATTGCCCTTATTCTGGCCGCGTAACATCCCCCAGAGATCTGCAAAAAGATAGGGCACGGCCTGCCAGACACCCAGCAAGCTGCTGAATACTGCGCCAGCTGCACCCGCCAGGAATAGCCACCGGCCCGTCGGGCCCAGGCTTTCCGCCAGCCGGTCGGCCAGGGTGACGAGCAGCCCGGCACCACGGCCCTCAATCTCGATGGTGCTGCCGATAATCACCATGGCGATACCGAAAAGAGCAGTCATTCCATAGGCTGCCGCCAGGTCGATACGGCACGTTTTCAGATCATCCATGCCAGCGCGATTCTCCTCGCGCATCCAGTACCCGTAACAAAGCACGGTTACCGTGCCGCCAACACCACCGATCAGTGCAACGGTCCAGGCCAGGCCGTCGCCATCCATATCGGGAATGGAAGGTACGAACAAGCCCTGCAGCACCTCACCGGTGCCCGGCCACAATACCGCAGCGGTGGTTATAACCGTGACAAACATAAAGCCGATACACACCTGCATGACCTTGCTGAAAAGCGAGTAACCGCCTGCCA
>CALJWY010000108.1 GCA_937974465.1 uncultured Lysobacterales bacterium
GGTTGGCCTTCATCGGAAAGGCGGTTTTGGGCAGATTGATTGTGTCTTTATAATCCATGCTTGTCTTTGCTATTTTGTCGTTCAAAATTCAGGCAATTCCTTGCCTGCCGCTCATCTTCACCCATTTGGGCAATAAGGTCATCAATATTTTCAAAATGGGCTTCGTCACGGAGTTTTTCTACAAACTCCACGTCCAGCCGTTGCCCGTATAAATCCCCGTTGAAGTCGAACAAATGCACCTCGACCAGAAACCCTTCACCACCGACAGCGGGCCGCGTACCGAGGTTGGCTACCCCGCCCTGCCATGCGCGGTCACCCACGCGGGCACGTACCGCAAAAACACCATGCAGTGGACTGGGCAAGCTGGCCAGGCGGATATTCGCCGTTGGATAACCCAGTTTCCGGCCCAGTTGTTGCCCCCTGGTAACCTTGCCCGTCATGCGAAAAGGTCTACCCAGCAAATGGGCGGCCTGTTCCAGATTTCCTGATGCCAGGTGGCTTCGTATTGCAGTGCTTGAGGCGAGTTGTACGTCCACTTCAAGCATCGGCATTGCGCTCAGGCCAAAACCCGATTTTTGCCCCGCCTGGCGAAGTGTTTCAATATCACCTTGCTGGCGTTGGCCGTATTTGAAATCCTCACCCACCACGACCTCACCGGCATCGAGTGTCTTTACCAGCACGGTTTGAACAAAGTCTTCCGCGGTCATGTTTGCCAGGGCCTGGTTAAAACGCATTAACCAGACCAGCTGCACGCCCTGCTTGTTTAGAAAATCCAGTTTTTGATACACCGACATCAGGCGTGCCGGTGCAGACTCAGGGCTAAACCAGGATTGGGGCAATGGCTCAAATGTGACCACTGCAACCGGCCGCTCACCTTGCGCCAGGGACACACAACGGCGGAGCAGGGATTGATGGCCAAGGTGTAAGCCATCGAAATTACCGATGGTCACGACCGAGGACTTCAATACCTGCCTACCCGGATTGTCCCTGATTATCTGCAAGCCAGCGCTCCTGCAACATGAATTTAAAGCAGCGGATTATAGCAGCCATAGGCCGTTCAGCGCGTAAATTCGACACCTTGGCCAGGTTAATTTGAGCCGCGCAATAAATCGTGCTTTTTAATCCCGGCAACCATGCAGACAAAAATATAAATCAAGACCCCGAACATAATGGTAAGACTGAGGTTCCGTACCCTCAGCAGCGCTGATGCCTGCAACCACGCCTGAATATCGTGGGTCATGAAATACAGCAATGCTGCCATTGAACCGCAGGCCAGCAAAACTGCTATCCATAAACGCAGCCAGCCCTTATCGAGACTCAACACACCCCGTGCCCTGAGGCCCCGGTAGAGTAATGCGGCATTAAGATATGCCGCCACCGAACTTGCCAATGCCAGGCCGGCATGCGGCCCTTCAAAACCGCGCACCAACAGCAGACCGACAAACAAAAGATTGAGACCCATATTCGTGACCATGGCCGCAATCGCTATTTTCACAGGCGTGGTCGTATCCTGGCGGGCATAATATCCAGGCGCCAGGACCTTGACGGCGATAAATGCAGGCAGCCCTGCCGAGTATGCAATCAGGCTATAAGTCGACATACGTACATCATCCGGCTGGAACGCATCATATTGGAATAATGTAATCAGGATTGGCCCGGCCAGAATGACCAAACCGACCGCGGCAGGGACGGTAATAACGACTGCGAGTCGTAACGCCCAGTTGAGCGTTGCTGAAAACTCGGCGCTGCTGGCCTTTGCATGCTTTTGCGACAGGTTGGGCAGGATGACAGTTGCCAGGGCAATGCCGAATACCCCGAGAGGAAATTCCAGCAGGCGGTCGGAGTAATACAGCCATGAAACACTTCCGGTGACCAGGAAGGTGGCAATGATGCTGTCAAACAGCAAATTAACCTGTGCCACAGAGGACCCGAATAATGTCGGGATCATTAACTTCATGATGCGCCGCACACCGGAATGCCGCCAACCCCACTTTGGACGCGGCATCAGACCCAGCCTCATTAGCGCCGGTACCTGTAAAAGCAATTGCACAAAACCCGCCAGCAACACACCCCACGCCAGCGCTGTAACAGGCACTTCCAGTTGATCCGCAAGCAATAACGCCGCGGCGATCAGTGACAGGTTAAGCAGGACTGGCGTTAACGCGGGAATCAGAAACCGCTCAAACGTATTGAGTATGCCACCGGCCAGCGCTGTCAATGAGATCAGCATTATGTATGGAAAGGTAATTCGTAACATGCCTGCAGACAGGCTGAATTCAGGGCGATCATCAATTAGCCAGCCAGGCGCGAAAATTGACAATACGAGCGGGGCGGCAATCACTCCAATTGCGGTCAATACCAACAACACAGAGGCCAGGGTTCCGGTCACATGATCGATCAGGTCGCGAAGGGCGGCCCTATCGCCAGCGGCCTTGTATTCGGACAGGACCGGAACAAAGGCCAGCGAAAAAGACCCTTCTCCGAATAAGCGACGCATAAAATTGGGTATCTTGAACGCCAGGAAAAATGCATCCGTCTCCCCGCTTGCGCCAAATACCTTGGCCAAAATAACATCGCGGATAAACCCAAGTATCCGGGATAAAATGGTCGCACTACCAACCGTGGCGGTGGATTTCAGCAATTTCATGGCAATTTAATTCCTGCTGCCAGTCTTAACCCGAAAATAATCATGTAAATAAACCCGTTAAATGATTGACCCGACGGAGAAAAACTAAGATACTACGCGGCTAGTTTCTGAACCAGTATTTATGGAGATTTACCTTGGCTAACAGTTTATCAGCACGCAAGCGTGCACGTCAGGCCGAAAAGCATCGTTTGCGTAATGCCAGCCAACGCTCGCATGTGCGCACAACGATTAAAAAAGTGATCGCGGCAATTGAATCCGGCGACAAAAGCGCAGCTGAAACAGCCTATAAAGATGCTGTGCCTGCCATCGACCGCTCGGTTTCCAAGGGTCTGATGCACCGCAACAAGGCGGCGCGTCATAAATCACGCCTGAACAACCACGTTCGCAATATGTAATACCCGGCCCGGCTCACCATATGTGAGTCCAGTCGATGGAAGAGATTACTGTAAAGCCTCGCTGCAAGCGGGGCTTTTTTATGTCTTAATTATGCAACTCATTCAGAGGCTTGCTCGTTACCGTCGTCCAGACCCCAGTCTTTTTGTTGTTCCTGTTCCAATTCTTTCATCTCATCCAGGGCGCGCCCGACACTTTGCACCAATTCATCCGTACCACTCCTGGTGACAGATGAAATCATAAACCATGGATCTGTCCAGCCCAGTTCGTCTAACGCCTCCTTGACAATGTTTTCTGCTTCTTCCCGCTCAAGAATATCGAGCTTGGTAAAGACCAGCCAACGTGGCTTGTCAGCAAGCGTGGCGTCAAAATTGAGCAATTCCTGCTGCAGTTTACGGATCGCTTCAGCCGGTGGCATTTCATCCAGGGGAGCAATTTCTACCAGGTGCAGTAAAAGGCGCGTTCTTTGCAAATGTTTTAAAAACTGCACACCCAGTCCGGCGCCTTCGGCAGCACCCTCGATCAAACCCGGCACATCAGCAATAACAAAGCTGCTGTCCACACCCACCCGGACAACACCGAGGTTTGGATACAAGGTTGTGAATGGATAATCGGCCACTTTGGGACGCGCAGCTGAAACAGTGCTGATTAAAGTTGATTTACCAGCATTTGGGAACCCAAGCAAACCGATGTCCGCCAGCACCTTCAACTCGAGGTGCAACTGCACTTCTTCACCCGGTCCACCCGGTGTGAATTTGCGCGGCGCGCGATTTGTCGAACTTTTAAAGTGCACATTGCCCAGGCCGCCGCGGCCGCCACGTGCGACTAACAGGTGCTGTCCGTGTTCGGTTACATCACCGATCGTAACGTCGTTGACTTCATCGGTTACCACTGTCCCAAGCGGCACCCTGATGTATATGCTCTCACCTTTTTTACCGTATTTTTCCTGCCCTTTTCCCGGCACGCCATTTTGAGCCTTGTAAGACCTCCGGTGACGGAAATCCACCAGGGTATTGAGCCCCGGGTCTCCTTCCAGGTACACGCTGCCACCCTCTCCACCGTCACCGCCGTCGGGACCACCGTACTGGATATATTTTTCCCGCCGAAACGACGCCGAGCCATCACCGCCCCTACCTGCCGTAACGTTAATCGATGCTTCGTCAACAAATTTCATAATCAATTATTCCTGTTCGGCTTCATCATACACCGACCGTGTGCACAAAATGACCAGCAACTGCATTGTCGCACCTGGGAAACCCTGCCCAGGTTAATTCAGTGCCTGAGAAGCGTCTGCTTTATTCTAAGCGAAGTAATTTATGCTTCAAAATGCTCAGCCCCCCAACAGCAGATGCTCTTGGGGATGGCGCGAATCGCAACTATTCGCTGGCTATTGACAAGATTTGCCCAAAAAGTCGGGCGCTAGAGGCAGCGTAAAAGCTGAATCTTTTGGCTGCTGGACAGGAGCTCATGAACAGACATTGGCTGCCTAATTTATCCCCCATAAAAAAACCCTGCCTGGGCAGGGTTTTTACACAACCGCTGTTAGGCCTGGTTCAGGAATCTTCCGTTACCACGCTAACAAATTTACGCTTGGGCATTCCACGCTGCTGGAACTTTACTTTGCCTTCGCTCAATGCAAAAAGCGTGTGATCCCGGCCAACACCTACGTTCTCACCGGCGTGAAAACGAGTGCCACGCTGGCGCACCAGGATATTACCGGCCAAGACGGCCTCACCGCCAAAGCGCTTCACACCAAGATACTTGGGGTTGGAATCGCGACCATTGCGCGTACTACCACCTGCTTTCTTATGTGCCATGATTCAATTCCTCTGCTATTAAGCTTCGCTTTTCGCTTCAACTTCAGGTTTCGCAGCTTTAGGCTTGGCGGCCTTGGCTTTGGATACCTTCTTTTTTGGTGCTGAAGCAGCAATTCCAGTAATTTCAATACGGGTGAAATCCTGCCGATGGCCCATGCGTTTCATATGGTGCTTACGACGCTTGAATTTCAGAATCCGAATTTTGTCTCCACGACCATGCTCAACGATGGTGGCCGTAACTTTACCGCCTTTCAGATAAGGTGAGCCAACTTTAATGTCTTCACCTTCACCAACCAATAGCACCTGGTCGAGTTCAACCGTGGCGCCTTTTTCGGCGTCAAGCTTTTCAATCTTTAATATATCTCCAGTGGTAGCACGATACTGCTTTCCACCAGTTGCGAATACTGCGTACATGGTAAATTGCCCCGAATTATGAGAGCCCTACAAAAGGGCGAGAATATTAGCGGTTTTATGGGGTCCGGTCAACCACCAAGAGCAGAATAATCAAATGAATTTCACTACCGGATGCCGCGGCGAATTTTAATACATCCTGACAGTCATTGTTAGATAAACATCGGCCATTACAAACATTGGCGGAAAGATGAATATCGATTTACTGCTTAAATGTAAGCAGGCTTTGGCTGACGATGTCATTTATAGCGGATTCATGCCTGTCGATGAAGTCTTTTTCCGGTCACCTCGTCAAGCGTTTCACTGATCCTGTATATAAGCGCTCCACCAAAATGAAAAGAAGGGTATAGTAGACGGTTGGAAATCGTATCGGCAGTTTACATGCAAACCATCAAAATACGCGGCGCACGCACCCACAACCTGGCCAATATTGACCTCGACCTACCGCGGGATAAATTAATCGTGGTGACCGGGCTCTCCGGCTCCGGTAAATCATCATTGGCATTTGACACCATCTATGCGGAAGGCCAGCGCCGGTATGTTGAATCATTATCTGCATATGCACGCCAGTTTTTGTCGGTCATGGAAAAGCCGGACATTGATCATATTGAGGGGCTTTCTCCGGCGATTTCAATTGAACAGAAGTCCACCTCGCACAATCCCCGCTCCACCGTTGGCACCATTACCGAAATTTATGATTACCTGAGATTGTTATTCGCGCGGGTTGGTACACCGTGTTGCCCCGATCATGGCCAGCCACTTGAAGCCCAGACCATCAGCCAAATGGTTGACCAGGTAATGGCGCTTCCCGAGGGCACAGGGTTATGTCCGTGTCCGTGTTGACGGAACCATTTATCCGATCGATGACGTTCCAACCCTCGAATTACGCAAGAAACACACCATTGAAGTGGTCATTGACCGTTTCAAGGTGCGCGCCGACCTCAAGCAACGGCTGGCGGAGTCGTTTGAGACCGCCTTGATCCTGTCTGATGGAATCGCTCTGTTATCACCCATGGAAGAGGGCCCTACCGACATTGCCGAAAGCCTTTTGAGTTCCCGTTACTCCTGCGTTCACTGTGATTACAGCCTGCAGGAAGTTGAGCCCAGGATGTTCTCTTTCAACAACCCCAACGGAGCCTGTGAGAGCTGTGATGGCCTTGGTGTAGCCCAGTTTTTTGATCCGGACCGCGTTGTCAGTAATCCACACGTGAGCCTGGCAGGTGGTGCTGTGCGCGGCTGGGACCGGCGCAACGCCTACTATTTTCAAATCATCAAAGCCCTTTCAGACCACTATGGTATTGATATTGAGAAACCATTTGATGAATTGTCTGAAAAACACCGCAACATCATCCTTTATGGCAGTGGTGATGAAATCATAGAATTCACCTATTTTGGCGAACGCGGCACCCAGAAACGAAAGCATCCGTTCGCGGGCGTGATACCAAACCTGGAACGGCGCTTCCGTGAAACCGACGCCCGTATCGTGCGGGAAGAGTTATCCAAGTACATTTCGCAGAAACCATGCACTGTGTGTCATGGTCAGCGTCTCAACCGGGCGGCCAGGCATGTCTTTGTCGCCGATACCAACCTGCCCACGGTCACGGCCTGGCCGATTTTGACCTGCCTGGATTTCTTCAACGAGCTTAATCTTGGCGGGCGCAAAGGTGAAATTGCCTCGAAAATCGTCAAGGAGGTCCACCAAAGACTCCAGTTTCTTGTCAATGTGGGCCTGGACTACCTGACGCTGGACCGTAAGGCCGGCACCCTGTCGGGAGGTGAGGCGCAACGCATTCGTCTTGCCAGCCAGATTGGGGCCGGGCTGGTTGGAGTCATGTATATCCTCGATGAACCTTCGATCGGACTACACCAGCGTGACAATGAGCGCCTGCTTTCTACGCTGGTGCGCCTGCGCGACATTGGAAATACCGTTATTGTCGTGGAACACGACGAAGAGGCCATTCGGATCGCAGATCATGTGGTCGACATGGGGCCTGGTGCCGGAGTCCACGGTGGCGAGGTTGTTTTCAGTGGTAAACCAGAAGACCTGGTGAATTGCGATAAGACACTGACCGGCAAATATCTGTCCGGCAGGCTGGAAATCGAAACCCCTGAAAATCGTACAAAAGCGGACCCACAACGGATTTTCAGGCTGATCGGCGCGCAGGGTAACAATTTAAAAAATGTGACGCTGGAGATCCCAGCCGGTTTATTGACGTGTGTCACCGGTGTCTCGGGTTCCGGTAAATCGACCCTGATCAACGATACCCTGCATCGTTTGGCAGCCTGTGAACTATACGATTCCAGCACCCAGCCGGCGCCTTATGAAAAGGTCGAAAATTTACACCTGTTTGACAAGGTCGTTGATATTGATCAATCACCCATAGGTCGAACCCCCCGTTCAAACCCTGCTACTTACACTGGCTTGTTCACGCCGATACGTGAGTTATTTGCCGGCACCCAGGAGGCGAGGTCCCGGGGCTACAAGCCGGGGCGCTTCAGTTTCAACGTCAAGGGTGGTCGCTGTGAGGCCTGCCAGGGCGATGGGCTGATCCGGGTTGAAATGCATTTCCTGCCGGACATCTATGTGCCCTGTGATGTGTGTCATGGTAAACGTTACAACCGTGAATCTCTCGGCGTCCACTACAAGGGTAAGAATATCCATGAGGTTCTGGGCATGACCGTGGAGGATGCCCTCGAATTTTTTGCGCCCGTCCCTGTTGTGGCCCGCAAGCTACAAACCATGATGGATGTAGGTCTCTCATATATCACCCTGGGTCAGAGCGCCACAACCCTGTCAGGTGGAGAGGCGCAGCGCATCAAGCTCGCCAAGGAGCTCTCCAAACGGGATACCGGGCAGACTCTTTATATTCTTGACGAGCCGACCACCGGACTGCACTTTCATGATATCCGGCAGTTACTCCACGTGTTACACCGTCTGCGCGATCATGGCAATACGGTCGTGGTTATTGAGCACAACCTGGATGTCATCAAAACCGCAGATTGGGTGATTGACCTGGGGCCGGAAGGTGGTGACCGTGGCGGCGAAATCATCGCAACCGGAACACCGGAACAACTGGCCACCGTTGCCGGTTCACACACGGGAAGTTTTCTTGCGCAGCTATTTCAACGCCATGAAGCACTGAAAAAGAAAACTGCTTAGCAATCCAACACACCCCATTGGAATCAACATGATTGAAATTATAGAACATGGCAGAATTCGAGAAATACGGCTCAACAGACCACCGGTAAATGCGCTGAACCCGGAACTGGTCGGCACCCTGGCAGCAGCATTGGAAGCTGCAAAAAGCGAATGTGATGCGGTGGTTTTATCCGGCCGCCAGGGTATGTTTTCGGCAGGTCTGGACGTGGTTGAGTTACTGCAACTCGACCGTCAGGCCATGACTGCTTTTTGGGAGTCATTTATCAAGCTGCTCGAGGTCATTGCCTGTTCGCCCGTGCCGGTAACGGTTGCCATCACCGGACATGCCCCGGCCGGCGGCGCAATCGTCAGCATGATGGCGGACTACAGGGTCATGAGCGATGGCGGGTTCAAGGTTGGACTGAACGAAACCGCTGTAGGTTTGGTGGTTCCGGTTTTGTTGCAGAATGCAATGGTCAGGTTAGTCGGGCCCCGGGTTGCTGAAAAAATGCTGGTGGCAGGCACCCTGGTAGGTCCTCAGCAAGCCCTGCAAAGCGGCTTCATTGATGCCCTGGAAACCGGTTATGAAGAGACGGTGCAACATGCGGTGCAATGGTGCGAACAGACACTGGCGCTACCACGGCACGCCATGATGGGTAACAGGGCGATTGCCCGCGCCCAATTCAAACGCGATTTCGATACCCTTTCCAATGAAAGTGTGCAGGGATTTGTCGAAAACTGGTTTGCAATTGAGACCCAGGAAGTACTGAACTCATTTGTCGCAAAACTAAAAAGCAGAAAATAAATTCGTTGGGCCCGCGCTCAAGCTATCGGTCGGGATGGATCCCGAATCCATTCACTCCAGGAACCAACGTAGAGTTTTGGCGGTTCCATGCCCGCCAACTCTGCGGCAAATAGATTGGCGCACGCTGAAACACCCGAGCCGCACATATGAACCTGGGTCTGTCCCCCGATGGCTTGCAATCCCGTGCGGATTTCTGCAACCGGCTTGAAGGTTCCATCGGGTTCAAGGTTTAAGGTAAAGGGATAATTGACCGCACCCGGAACATGACCGGCAACGGTGTCTATCGGCTCGATCTCACCGGCGAAACGTTCCGCGGAACGTGCATCAACCAATAAGATCTCCCGCCCCGCCAGGTCATCGACTACTTCGGCCGTCGTCCGCACAAGTCTATGATCACCAACCAGGTGCTCTGCAGACGACTCTACTGGTTCCGCTGGTCCGCTTTCAAGCTCTAAACCAGCTTCGCACCATGCCTTAAACCCGCCATCCAGTAGCACGCAGCAATCCTGTCCAAAATACTTCATTAACCACCACAGGCGCGTAGCTATGGAACCATCTGCCCCATCATAGGCGACCATGGATGTACCGGGAGCCCAGCCTATGCGGGCAAGAAATGCCGCAAATGCTTCTGCACCGGGCAATGGATGACGACCGCTTGTGTCAGTCACAAGGCTGGAAAGATCATCGTCCAGGTGCGCATACACTGCTCCCGGGATGTGGGCGTCAAGGTAGGCAGCAAAGCCGGCTTCGGTATCCTTTAAGTCAAACCGGCAGTCAACGACCACGTAGGCATTTCTTGTCAGCAGCGGGTGCAATTCTGTTGCCTAAATTAATATCTTCCTGTCCATTCTCTA
>CALJWY010000109.1 GCA_937974465.1 uncultured Lysobacterales bacterium
GATAGGGTTCTGCCAGGAAATCAACCAGGCAACTGGCAGCGGCAGCCGCGTCACCCTGGTGTAACTGATGTACAAAAAGAGCAAATTGAGCACCGTGGGCGACCACTGTCTTACGCTCGAAGGTGTCCGGCAGGACTTCCCTTGCTGCCCGTGTATCCAGCCTCGTTCCCGGCCAGGCGACCACAGATTGCCAATGCCCCGGCCAGGGCAACCCATACTGGCGGGCGCTTCCGGGCAGGCATAATCGCAATCCGCCAAACAGGCTGGGAGCAATATTATCCAGGTGAATTTCGCCGCTGATACTGCCTTCCATCTCCGCCATTAACCTCAACAGTGCAGGGCGATCCAGGGGGCGGCGAAAATACTGGTTCAGAGCAACCAGTGTCGCGACAATCGAGCTTGCGCTTGAACCCAGGCCACTGCCAACCGGCAGTCTTTTGTCCAGCGTTATATTCAGTGGGTGTATGTCAATGCCCCTGTCCCTGGCCGCCTGCTCAAAGCGGCGACAGGAGCTGATGACAATATTCTGCTCCTGATCCTGGGGCAGCGCGTGTGCAAACGGCCCGTCAATACATAGCATCCAGTCGTCCACCTGGCCTGGCATAATGCTTACACAATCCCCAAGCAGGCTCCCATTCACTGGAGCCAGGGCCAGCCCAAGCGCATCAAAACCAACCGAAAGGTTGCCCGAAGAGGCAGGTGCATAAACGGTAAGCGCGTCAGTTCTCATAGTCTTCTCACTCACAAATCCAATGGCCTCCAGGCCGTGCGTAACAAATCTCCAAAGACACCCGCTGCCGTTACATCGGCGCCCGCTCCATAACCGCGCAGAACCAATGGAATCGGCTGATAATAACGACTATGCATGACCAGTGCATTTTCACCATCGCGTATCGACCCCAATGGTTTATCCACCGCTACCGCGTCGATTGAAACAATACAACGATCACCCTCAACACGACCAACATATCGCAAAACCTTTCCTTCGGCCCTGGCCTGTTCGACCCTTTTTGCAAAACCCTCGTCCAAGACCTTCAAGCGGGAAATTAATTCGGTGCTATCAATATCTGCAGCAAAGTCGGTATCGATCACCGGTTCAATTTCTATATCGTCGAGTTCCAGCTCCATGCCCACTTCACGGGCGATGATCAATAACTTCCGGGCCACATCCATGCCAGACAAGTCGTCTCTGGGGTCCGGCTCCGTGAAACCCAGGTGCATGGCCTTTTCGACAGCTTCTGAAAATGGCACACCATCTTCCAACAGACCAAAAATCATGGATAGCGAGCCGGATAAAATTCCGCCAAATGTTTTCAGCTCATCTCCGGAGCGAATCAGGGATTGCAACGTGTCAATAAACGGCAGACCTGCCCCCACGTTGGTTTCATACATGAACTTTCGAAAGTGGCGGGCTGCAGTGGCACGCATTTCCCGGTAATAGTCCATGCTGGATGTGTTGGCTTTCTTGTTCGCTGCCACGACATTGAAACCATTGGCCAGAAAGTTGGTGTACTCCATGGCAAGTGTCTCATCGGTGGTGCAGTCGATGATGGTTGGATTGAGAAGGCCGAGCTGCTTGCGAATCGCGATCACATCATCGACCGTCCATGCTTTGCCCTGCTCTTCAAGGGCCGTCTGCCAGCCATCCAGTTCAACCGTATCATTACCCACCAGGAGTTTTTGACTGTTGGCAATGGCCCTCACATGAAGGGCCTTGTGGCCCAGGGCCAGGCTGCTGTCCTGTTTCTGAAACTGCTGCATCAAGGCTTTGCCCACGTTGCCGCAACCAAGAAGGATGACATCCATATGACTGGTATGACTGAAAAATGCCGTATGGCAGGCTCGCAGCGCTGACTCCGCCGACGCTTTCTTCACCACCACGGCAATTGCGCACTCGGTTGAGCCCTGTGCAATGACCTCGACATTGACGCCGGCCGCTGAAATCGCACTGAGAAAACGTGCCGCAACGCCCCGATAGTGCTTCATGCCATCGCCCACCAGGGTGATAACTGAGCGTTGATCCATGACCGAAACTTCGGTGATCAAACCGTGCAGAAGCTCAAAGTGAAAGGCCTCAGACAAAGCCTTTCTGGCCCTGCCGGCTTCATTGCTCCTGACACACAGCGTAATACTGTATTCGGAAGAGGACTGCACAATCAAAAGTACGGAAATTGATTCACTTGCCAGTGCTTCCATGACCCGCCGGGCAACCCCTACGCGTCCGCGCATGCCGCCGCCTTGCAGGGTGATGCTGGCCACATCATCAAGATTTGAAATCCCCCGCACAACCGTTGGCTTCTCTGTATCAGCATGAATCAGCGTGCCAACTTTTTGCGGGTGGTAGGTGTTCTTGATCTCGCAGGGGATACCGGCGCTCATCAAGGGTGTCAGTGCTTTTGCGCTGATGACCTTGGCGCCGAAAAAGGATAGCTCCATGGCTTCTTCGTAACTGACTTCGTCAAGACACCTGGCGCTGGCGACAACTCTCGGGTCCGCCGTGAAAAAGCCGTCGACGTCTTTCCAGATTTCACAGCAGCGCGCCTGCAGTGCAGCTGCCGCGCTGGCAGCGGAGTAGTCAGAACCATTGCGGCCCATCAACTGCGGCTTGCCGCTGGCGTTGACGCCATAGAACCCCGGCAAAACCAGTATGTTGTGGTCACCACTAACCGCTTGCTGCAAAAGTGGCGTTGCGGCCTCCACATCCACCAGGCTATCAATATAGCTGTCATTGGCAGGTGGCAGAACATCGGTGTCTGACCAGCGTGCGGCAAAGCCTTGCGCGGTTAACAGGTCGACCATCAGGCGGCTACTGAAACCTTCACCAGCCGACAGGATTTCTGCCCGCACATCCGGCGGGCATTGCTCCAGCAGGGCAACCCCCTCCAGGCGTGAACCAAGGCGCGTGGCCTGGTGATCCAGGAACGCAGACGCCAGGGGCGCCGGCATTCCTGCTGTTTGCATATCCTGCAGGATGTCTTGTTCTTTTTGATTAACGCTATCCATAGCCGCCCTGAAATCACCGCCTTCCACGGCCGCTGTAATTGCGGCTTCGAGAAGATCCGTGATGCCATATACAGCAGACAGCACAACAACGACTTTTTCCTTGTCAGCAGCATTGCTGATGATACTGGCAGCCGCCTTGAAGCTGGCAAGGTTGGCGAGAGACGAACCACCGTATTTTTGGATCAACATGCTGAGCGTTCCCTGGATTTCATCATTTTTGCAAATTTCTTGTTACTGTTAAGTTGTTGCTTGATTATGCGTCCGGTTTGAGCGCTGGTCCGATGTTTACTAATAGGCTTGCTGATGGACCGATCGAACCGCGCGGCCGGATGGATCATCCATTTCCTGCAGGCTTTTGTCCCACAACACTGCCTCCGGTGTACTGCAGGCAACCGATGGGCCCCCTGGGACACACTCGGCCGCACTGGCCAATGGAAAGTGCTTTTCAAATATGCGCCGGAACAGGTAGGCCTCTTCTGTTGCCGGTGTATTGTATGGAAACCTCTTGCCGGCATGCGCCATTTGCTGCTCACTGACCATAGCCTTGGCATGATCACGGATGCCGTCAATCCAGCTATAACCAACGCCATCTGAAAACTGTTCCTTTTGCCTCCAGACAATCTCTTCGGGCAACATTTCGCTAAAGGCCTCACGCAGAATATGTTTCTCCATTTTGCCTTCAGTGATCATTTTATCTTTCGGGTTCAGTGACATGGCAACATCAAGAAACTCACGATCCAGAAATGGCACGCGCGCCTCCACACCCCATGCAGACATGGCCTTGTTGGCGCGCAGACAATCATAACTGTGCAGACGCGATAGCTTTCTTACTGTTTCTTCATGGAAAGATCGCGCATCGGGTGCCTTGTGAAAGTAAAGGTAGCCGCCAAATATCTCGTCGGCACCTTCACCGGACAGAACCATCTTGATACCCATGGCGTGAATTTTTCGTGCCAGCAGATACATCGGTGTCGCTGCCCGTATGGTTGTAACGTCATACGTTTCGAGGTGATAGATGACCTCATCAAGCGCATCCAGGCCTTCCTGAAGCGTGAATTCAAAGCCGTGGTGCACGGTACCAATGTGTTCAGCTACCTTGGCAGCGGCTGCCAGGTCCGGGGACCCCTTCAGGCCAACCGCGAATGAATGCAGCCGAGGCCACCATGCCGGGCTACGCTGTTTGTCCTCAACCCGCATGCTGGCATGTCTTTGGGTGATTGCAGCGATAATCGAAGAATCAAGTCCCCCTGACAGCAGCACCCCGTAAGGTACGTCCGTCATCAGGTGGCTGATGACAGACTTTTCCATTGCCGCTGCAACCGCTTCAGTGCTCGATTCAGCATCTTCCACCGCTGAAAAATCCTGCCAGGGCCGATGATAATACTGGGTTGGCTGATCATCCCCACTCAACCAGTAGTGGCCAGGGGGAAATTCGGAAACAACATTACAGACCCCGACAAGGGCCTTCATTTCCGAGGCCACATACAGCTGGTGCTCATCATCAAAACCGTAATACAGGGGAATGATGCCGATGGGATCACGTGCAATCAGGTAGCGGTTTTTGTCTTCATCATAAAGAACGAACGCAAACATACCTTGCAAGTCATTCAGAAAGTCGCTGCCTTTTTCAAGGTACAGCGGCAGGATCACCTCACAATCAGACTCAGTGGCAAATTCGAATGGTCGGGTTAAGCCATTGCGCAAGCTACGATGGTTATAAATTTCTCCGTTAACCGCCAATGATTGCTTGCCATCCGGCGAAAGCAGAGGCTGGGCGCCGGTATTGATATCGACTATGGCCAGGCGTTCATGCGCCAGTATTGCCGTATCACAGGTGTGTATCCCGCTCCAGTCCGGACCACGGTGTCGCAACAGGCGTGACTGCTGCAACGCAAGCTGACGCATCGCCTGTATATCACCTGTGATATCCAAAATTGCAAATATTGAACACATACAAAATCCCTGGAGGTCATCATCCAATTCCTAGTTGCATCATACGTATACTGGACAGCGCATGGAACCATCAATCGGTGACTATTTTTGATCCGGGCCACAAACTACCAGGGTACTTTCCAGTTGCGCCCTTTAATCGCGCAAAACCGTATCTTCAACAGGTGTTTGTCAGGGTGTGCTTCAGGCAAAATAGGTGATCTTTTTTCATTTGGACCGGTCACATTTAGTAACAAACGCTTTATGCTTAAGGAATTATGAAACGACTGCTTAAATGGGTAATGACCTCAATGGTGCTGCTGGTGCTGACAGCGGTCTTTGTTATTTATAACCCCGCGGTCATCAAGGGGCCCCTGGAAAACTACCTGGCCAGTGTCTCCGGTTATGATATCCGTCTCGCCGGTGATCTCGATATTGAGCTTGGACGGCTTACCCGATTGCAGGTAACAGATATCCATATTGCCGCACCGGCATGGGCTACCCGTGAAGAGTTGGTCGTTGTCGGAAAGCTGGATCTTAGTCTTGAAACCACCTCTCTTTTTGCGGATGTGGTGATTCTGGATGCATTGAGCATCGATGATTTGGACGTCAACCTTGAAAAAGATACCAGTGGCGCTGGTAACTGGTTGCCGGGCCTGCCAGACGGGCCGGAAAACAAGGCAGGCCCAACAGAGCCTCTAATCGTGTTTAACAATATCCAGCTCAGCACCGCCAGTTTGCGTTACAAAAACAACAAAACCAATATCGAACATCATCTGCAGATCGATTCTGTTGACCAAAAACAACAGGCAGACGGAATGCTCAGGCTGGTGCTCGGTGGAAACCTTAATAAAAAGCCCGTTGCCTTAGAGCTTACAGTCGGCCCCTATAGCAACCTGTTGCAGGGCCAGGACATTGGCTACTCCGGCAAGGGTCATTTCGGCAGCATGATGTTTTCCGGTAATGGTTCTATCGATGACCTTCTGGCCCCGAGACGGCCGGTTTTCAACATTGAGTTACACGGATCTGATCTCGATGAAATTACCGTCGCGCTTGGTTTGGACGACCTGGGAAACGGTGAGTACTACTTTAATCTTGCAGGCGCTGAAGCCGAGGGAAAATACAAGGCCCGGGCAGAAGGGAGAATCGGTAATTTTTCACTGGATGTGTCCGTAAATGCCTCGGATCTTTCACAGCTTTCCAGCCTGGATATGCAGATTTCTGCGCAAGGCCCAAATCTTGGTTCTGTTACGCGCCCCTTTGGACTCGATCATTGGCCGGACAAACCTTTTGATATAAGAGGCAACCTTATCCGGCAGGATGACACGCTTAACATTCAAGGCCTGAAACTTGGTATCAGCGGTACGACCCTGACCCTGGATGCAATGTTAAGCAACTTTCCACGCTTTGACCCAAGCCAGGCCAAGCTCCACATCCAGGGAGATGATGTTTCACAGTTTCGCGAGTTGTTGGGTGTTCACGGGGTAGCGACCGGCCCATTTGAGCTGCATGGAAGTCTTGCAGTGGTCGAACGGGACATAGAGCTGCTCAACATTGATTTGCAGACATCTCTTGGCCACCTGAATGTTTCAGGAACACTGGGGAACGGACCACGATTTGCCGGCAGCAACCTGCGCTTGATCTTGGAAGGTAAAAGTGCTCATGAGCTAATGTCGGTGTTTGATATCGACGCCCTGCCCAAAGACGCTTTCACCCTGGACACCCGTTTCGCCACAAAAGAGGACGGTTTGCTTATAGAAAAAGGTGTGCTGGTCACGTCGAAACATGACCGCCTCGCTATCGATGGATATTTGTCCTATGAGTCCGGCATGATGGGAACCAATATTAATGCGAATCTGCAGGGACCGTCTCTCGCCCACGTGATGCAACAGTTGGTGCCTGGTTTGGATACCCCGGATTTGCCGTATGAATTAAACGGAATGGTCAGCGTGGTCGAAAAGGGCTTGCAGCTTAAAGCTGTCAAATCGCAAATTGCAGGTGTGGAATTGGGCCTGGTGGGCCTTGTAATGTTTGCAGATCAAGGCCTGGGCACGGAACTTGATATTGATCTTCAAGGCGATGATATTTCCGGCCTGTATGCGTTTCGGGACCTGGGTAGTGCATTGGACGTCTTTTTACCAGGCCAGCCCTATGTGCTTGGCGGTAAATTATCTTTTGCCAGCCAGGGATGGAAACTGGATGGCGTCGAGGGGCGGGTTGGTGAAAGTGTGCTTGCTTTGGATGGTTTGATCAGCGGGCAAACAGCCCTGGACGGGTCAAGGCTCAACTTTTCAATTCATGGGCCCGGCCTGCATAAACTTCTCCAGTTGCAGGATATCGACAACCTGCCAAAGGGTGCTTTTAAAGCCGGAGGCCAGATGTTGGTTGGTGACGGTCGACTGGTTCTGCAGGATTTCACTTTTAACTCAGATACCGCGAATGCGTTCGTTGGCCTTGATACTGCCTGGCCTGTCGCCAAACCCCTCGATGCTACCTTCAACCTGCAGTTTACGGGTGATGACATTCGAACTGTTGTGCCATCTACGCTTGCATTTAAACCCGGGCTGGCGGCTTTCAGTCTCTCTGCCGAAGGAAGCACCCAGGAGAAGGTGTTGTCATTGAAACAGTTTGATGCCCAGATCGGCGAACTCCAGGTCTCGATTCAGGGTCAACAGGATGATCCTTCATTGACTGACACCTTTACGCTTGCTCTGCAGGCGAGCACTGACAACCTGTCTCGCCTGGGCGAATTGAAAGGCAGACAACTACCCAACGCTCCGCTGAACCTGAAAGCAGTCTTCAAGGGCAATACCGATCGATTTTTATTGGAAGGCCTCGAGCTTTTATTGGGAGAAAGCGACATAAATGCAAGGCTTGATGTGGCGCTCACAGGTTCGCGGCCCAGTTTTAACTTAAAAGCCCAATCAGGGTACATCAACCTCCAGCCCTATCTGCAAAGTGAGGATAAAGTACCCGGGGCTGACCCGGAGCCGTCTGGTTTTTTGATACCAGAGACCCGCTTGCCACTGG
Organism: uncultured Lysobacterales bacterium; assembly: GCA_937974465.1. Classification (GTDB taxonomy): domain Bacteria; phylum Pseudomonadota; class Gammaproteobacteria; order Xanthomonadales; family SZUA-36; genus SZUA-36. The sequence goes on from CALJWY010000109.1 coordinate 7,963, forward strand.
ATATATTGTCCATGGCGGACCTCACTGTTGATATAAAAATTGATGAATTTAAACTCAAAAACGAAATTACTAGAAATGTCGTTTTACAAGCAAGCATTCAGGATGGTGGTCTTGAGGTTTCCGAGCTATCACTGGATGGAAAAAAGGGGCATATGATTTCCTCTTTGAGTATTGAGCCGACAGGCAATAACTTCGCTGACGTTAAAGTAGATTTGAACGCCAATGACATGGTGCTGAATCTGTTTGGCCTCGCTGAAGAGGGACTATACGAGATGCCGGCGTTTGATATTAAGCTTCAAGCCAATGGCTCCGGCCGCAACCTGCGCGAACTGGCCGGCTCCCTCAATGGAAGTGTTTCGACTGCTGGTAGTGCAGGGGTTCTTCCCGATGTAAGCCTGGGAGTGCTGGACACCTTTATTCTTGATGAGGTTTTCAGCCTGATCATGCCAAACTCAGCGGACGAGGACACTCTGAACCTCAGCTGTCACGCCGCCGAATTGACCATCACCGATGGCTTTGTTTCAACAACCCCCGCCATGACTTATACGACCGATAAAATATCAATCGTGGCCAAGGGCACCCTGAACCTGAAAACTGAAGCCATTCATATGAACTTCAATGCAACACCGACCAATGCATTTAAAATCAGCGCCGGAGAATTATTCAACCCCTACATCCTGATCGGGGGCACTTTGAGCAAGCCTTCGGTAGGGCTGGACCCTGCAAAAACACTTTTGCATGGCGGTGCCGCCGTGGGGACGGCAGGTATTTCTGTGTTGGCGAAAGGTTTGTATGACCGGGTCAATCAAAGCAAATCACTGTGCGAGGAAATGCGGGACAGTGCCCGCCTGCAGGTGCAGCAAAAACAATAAGCTGAGGCCGGGACCCGGTCAGATTAGCGCATACCGGCCTGTAATTTTGCCAGCGCTTCACTGCCCGGATTCAGTTGCTCATATTCCAGGTCTTTCATGGCGGTTTCAGAGGTACGGTAAATTTTATGCATCTCCGGCAATTCTGCGTTGATGTACAACAGGCCTGTCACCACCTCACCCCGCGCACGCTGTTGTTCAAGGTAGCGCATCACCGAGCTTCTGTTGGTTGCGTCATAGCCGCTATCGGTTTTCTTCAATAGCAGTTTTGAGCCATCGTGCAGCTCGACGATAATACTTTCGCCTTCTTCGTAACTTGCCCGTATTTCATTCGCATGCGGAACAAAGTCCGTCTGTGAGGCCGGATGATAGTGATCTCGCGTATAGGTATAGCTCTTGGTTGAGCCCAGGTGGTTATTAAAGGTCACACAGGGAGAAACCACGTCCAGGATGGCGCAACCCGGGTGCATGATACCTGCCTTGAGCAGGGTGACCAGTTGTTCGCGGTCTCCGGAGAAACTCCTGGCCACGAAACTACTACCCATGGAAATAGCCGTGGATACCGGATCGATGTTTTTCCATTGGTTGATATCCCCGCGTTTGGCCCGGCTCCCCTTGTCGGCGGCAGCTGAAAACTGACCCTTGGTCAAACCATAAACACCATTATTTTCAATAATATATAGCATATTAAGGTTGCGGCGAACGGCATGGCCGAATTGTCCAAACCCAATCGACAGAGAGTCGCCATCACCGGACACTCCAATACAAATAAGATCCCTGTTTCCAGCCTGGGCACCCGTGGCCACCGAGGGCATACGACCATGCACCGAGTTGAATCCATGTGCCCCTGACATAAAATAGGCGGGGGTCTTCGAAGAACAGCCTATACCCGAGAGCTTGATCACTTTTTCGGGAGGGATGGAGAGCTCCCAGAAGGCCTGCACGATGGCTGCGGTAATGGAGTCGTGACCACAACCGGCACACAAGGTAGACAGCCCGCCTTCGTAATCACGCTTAAGCAGGCCAATCTCGTTCTGTCGTTCGCTGGGTAAATCAATTTTTGGTTTTCTGATAAAGCTCATGCCACTGCCTCCACCTGCAGGTGTTCACAAACCCCCTCCACCACGCACTGGCTTGGAATGGGCATACCGTTATAGTGCAAAACCGGAACCAGTTTGCGTGCGTCCGTATTGGTTTCCAGGATCAACAGGGAGCGCATTTGCGCGTCACGGTTCTGTTCAACCACAAACACCGTTTCATGGCTTTCCACGAATTCGGTAACTTCATCACAAAATGGAAAAGCCCGAACCCGCATATAATCAAAATGAATACCTTTTGTCGCCAGCATGTCGAGCGCTTCAAGCACTGCTCCATCCGAACTGCCATAGGCAATGATTCCGAGCCGGGTTTCCTTTGCTGAGGATTTGATCACCGGCTTTGGCACCAGGGTCTTGGCGGTTTCCCACTTAACCAGTAAACGGTCTACAAGATCCTTGTACTCTGATGAGCTCTCGGTATACATGCCGTGCTTGTTGTGTCCTGAACCACGCACAAAATATGCACCCTTGGGGTTTTCACCGGGCAATGTACGTGCGGCTATGCCATCGCCATCGGTGTCCAGGTAGCGATAGAATTTTTCCAGTTTTTCAACATCTTCCGAGCGCAATACCTTGCCACGGTTGGGCCGGAAACTGTCATCCCAGCTCAACTCCGGGATCATCCAGTCATTCATACCGATATCGAGATCCGACAGCACAAAAATCGGCGTCTGCAGGTGATCCGACAGGTCAAAAGCCTGGACGGCCATCTCAAAGCACTCATACGGATTTGCGGGCAACAGCATCGGGTGCTGGGTGTCGCCATGTGACGCGTAGGCGCACATCATGATGTCGCACTGCTGTGTGCGGGTAGGCATTCCGGTTGATGGCCCGACCCGCTGCACATTGAAAAACACAGAAGGGATCTCGGTGTAATAGGCGAACCCGATAAATTCACTCATCAAGGAAATGCCAGGCCCGGATGTGGGTGTAAACGCCCTCGCGCCTACCCAGTTGGCGCCCAGCACTATGCCGGCGGCCGCCAGTTCATCTTCAGCCTGCACGATGACATAATTTTTCTGGCCGGTTTCCGGATCTATGCGATAGGTTTTACAGTAGGCTTTAAACGCATCCATCATGCCGGTTGACGGGGTGATCGGATACCAGGCGCCCACCGTCGCTCCGGCATATACACAACCGAGTCCGGCAGCCGAATTACCATCGATCATAATATGTTTGCTGTTATCACCCATGGTCTCGGCGCGGATTGGCAGCGGGCAGGTGAAGGTCTCCATGGCATAGTTATAGCCCAGGTTGATGGCCTTTAAATTGCTTTCGATCAACTTGGGTTTGCTGGCAAAGGTCTCTTCTATCAGGGTGCGTAAAACCTTGGTGTCAATACTCAGCAGTGCAGCCAGAACACCCACGTAGGCAATGTTTTTCATCAGGATACGGATACGCGCATCGCTGAAGTTTTCATTACACATTTTAGCCAGCGGTACACCCAGGACCGTTATATCATCACGATTTAACTGGCGTTCTCTTGGCCAGGTCGAGTCATATACCAGGAAACCACCGGAACACAGGTTCTGCATGTCTTTCTGATAGGTCTGCGCATTCATTGCCACCAGGATATCCACCCTCAAGGAGCGCGACATGTATCCATCTTTGCTCGCGCGGATGCCATACCATGTAGGCAATCCCTGGATATTCGAGGGGAACAGATTTTTACCCGTGACGGGTATACCCATCCTGAACAGGGCTTTCAATAACAGGCTGTTGGCGCTGGCCGATCCAGTGCCATTGACTGTACCGATTTTTAAAACAAAATCATTGACCCGGATTTCAGACATTCGTGTTTTCCATAATAAGCCTAACTGGAAAAGGTGGCCGCGCGCGGGAATTCAAACAGCGATTTCTGCATATCCCAGGCCGCAGTCGGGCAACGCTCAGCACACAGGCCGCAGTGAATGCAGAGGTTCTCGTCCTTGACCATTATCCGCTTGGTCTGCTTTAACTCGGCAGAGATAAATAACGGCTGGTCGTGGTTGATTCGCGGTGCTTTCAGTTTTTCGAGGATGTTGCCAATATCACCGTTGGGCGTCATGGTCAGGCATTGTGTCGGGCAAATATCCAGGCAGGCGTCACACTCGATACATTCAGCGTCGGTAAATACGGTCTGAATATCGCAGTTCAAACAGCGCTCCACCTCCTGTTGGGCCTGCTCTGCCGTAAAACCCAGTTCCACTTCGGTGGTGAGATCCTTGAAGCGCTGGGACAACTCCACGTGCTGCATCTGACGCCGCGCCGCAGGATCAAAATCGTTGGAATAACTCCATTCATGCATACCCATCTTGCGGCTGCCGAGGTTCATCAGCACAGGTAAGCGATCGTGCAGATCCTCATCTTGACAATGCCTGTGAATGGATATGGCAGCCTGGTGGCCGTGTTCTACCGCCCAGATGATATTCTTTGGCCCGAATGCAGCATCGCCGCCAAAAAACACCCCGGGCAATGTGGATTCAAAGGTGGTTTCATCCACCACCGGAACATCCCAGCGGTCAAACTCCATGCCAATATCACGCTCAATCCACGGGAATGCATTATCCTGGCCGATAGCCAGTATCACATCATCACAGGGCACCATGATTTCACCGGTGGTGAGCTGGTTCACTATGCGCCCATGTTCAATATCGTATTCCACCTGTTTGAAGATCATGCCCACAAGGCGGCCATCTTCAATAACGAACTCCTTGGGAGAGTGGTTAACGACGATCTCTACATTTTCTTCTTCTGCGTCTTCAAGTTCCCAGTCGGAGGCTTTAAAGAAATCACGGGGTTTACGCGCCATGACCTTGACGCTGTCGGCACCCAGCCGCAAAGAGGTGCGGCAACAATCCATCGCGGTATTGCCAACACCGATAATCAGCACGTGTTTGCCAATGCTTTTGGTATGCTCAAAAGCGACCGACTCCAGCCAGCTGATACCAATATGTATATTGGCGTTACCCTCTTCCCGGCCTGGTAAACTCAACTCTTTGCCCTTGGGCGCGCCGGTACCGACAAACACTGCATCGTACCCCTCGGCCAACAGCTCTTTCATGCTGTTTATGGGATGGTTCAGACGCAGGTCTATACCCATATCCGTGATGTAGGCGATCTCTTCATTAAGAACCTTTTCGGGCAGTCGGAAAGAGGGAATATTGGTGCGCATCAAACCGCCTGGCTCTGCCAATGCTTCGAAAACCGTGCACTCGTAACCCACGGGCATCAGGTCATTGGCCACGGTCAAGGACGCACAGCCAGCACCGATCAAGGCTATTTTCTTGCCATTTTTCTTGCTTGGAATCAGTGGCAGTCGATCACTGATATCACTGTCCCTGTGATCTGCGGCAACACGTTTGAGGCGACAAATGGCGACGGGCGTTTCATTGGTGCGCGCGCGACGGCAGGCAGGTTCACAGGGGCGGTCACAGACACGACCCAGGATGCCGGGGAACACGTTGCTTTCGCGGTTCTGAATATATGCGTCAGTAAAATCTCCCTGCGCGATCTTGCGAATGTACTCGGGTACATCCGTATGCGCCGGACAGGCCCACTGGCAGTCTACAACCTTGTGGAAATAGTCTGGATTATTCGTATTGGTGGGCTTCATCTGTGATGCCTTTTCTCCACATTCCCAACGCCCCAGGTCGGGCGATGCGCAAGAATACCTGTTTTGATATCGCAAATCATCCGTGCCTTTTACGGCCCAGGTGATGCAGCGATATCCACTAAAATTATTAGTTCGCGGGTTTCCCCGCCCTCAGACCATCGTTCTATTGTCTGCCCATGGCCTAAGCTTAGGTAACAAATCAACAGAAAGAAACACGCATTATAGAATCTTGTCCAATGCGTCAATTAAACGTGATACCTCCTCCGCGCTCGTGTAGTGCACGAATGAAGTCCGCACCACGCCCTGTTCGGCCGGGATGCCCAGGGCCTCCATCAGTCGATAGGCATAACAGTTACCATTGCCAATACCAATTTTCTGACTGGCCAACCGCGCAGCAATATCTGCCGGGTCGCGGCCGTCAACGGTAAACGAAACCGTTGGAGCGCGGTGCCTGGTGATGGCTTTGCCAATCAGGCGTACACCTTGCCGCCGGGAGAGAAAATCAAGTAAACCCTGCAGGTTATTGCGCTCAGCATGTTGAAACAGGGCCCGAACACGGCTGGTTTTCCTGCCGGGTGAAGCCTCTGCATCTGCATAATGATGCGTGTATAGAGCTTCGAAATAATCAAGCACCCCATTAACCGAAACAATCTGGGCA
>CALJWY010000110.1 GCA_937974465.1 uncultured Lysobacterales bacterium
AGGCTGCGTGCCATGGCGGCCGCATTGCCGGTGTAATCTGCCGGCGTCAATTTAAGCAATTGCTGTTTCGCCGCATCGGGTATATCCAGTCCCTGGATGAACTGTTTGAGAGTTTCCGAGCTTATGGCCTTGCCGCGTGTCAATGTCTTGAGCTGCTCATAGGGGTTTTCAATGCCGTGCAGGCGCATGACGGTTTGAATCGGCTCGGCCAGCACCTCCCAGCTTGCATCCAGGTCTTCAGCCAGTCGTACTGTATTAACCTGCAACTTACTCAAGCCCTTGAGCAAGGAGGCATAGGCAATGGCGCCATGACCTGCAGCTGTGCCTATCGAGCGCAGCACGGTTGAATCGGTGAGGTCGCGCTGCCAGCGTGATACCGGCAGTTTCTCGGCCAGGTGGCCAAGCAATGCATTGGCAACTCCCAGGTTGCCTTCCGCGTTTTCAAAATCAATCGGGTTAACCTTGTGTGGCATGGTTGAAGAACCAATCTCGCCGGGGATTGTTTTCTGGGTGAAATAACCGATGGATATATAAGCCCATATATCCCGGCAAAAGTCGATCAGCACGGTGTTGTAACGGCTCAGCGTGTGAAAGCTTTCCGCCATCCAGTCATGTGGTTCAATCTGCGTTGTCCAGGGGTTCCAGGTCAAACCAAGCGACTTGACAAACTGTTCGGCAAACCGTGGCCAGTCGACGCCGGGGCAGGCGGTGATATGGGCATTGAAATTTCCTACCGCACCGTTGATTTTGCCAAGTATGACTTGCTGTTCCAGTTGCCCGGCCTGTCTTTGCAGGCGCGCCGCGACATTGGCGAGTTCCTTGCCCAACGTTGTTGGCGACGCCGTCTGGCCGTGGGTGCGTGACAGCATGGCCACGTCCGAGTTTTCCTCGATAATGGTTTTCAGTGCAGCGTCGATGTCAGCAAATACCGGCAGGAATACCCGTTGCCGGGCTTCGAGCATCATCAGGGCATAGGACAGGTTATTGATATCTTCCGATGTACAGGAAAAATGCAGGAATTCGGATAGTAACCTCAGCTCTTCATGGCTCTCAAAGCGCTCCTTCAGGTAATACTCAACCGCCTTGACGTCATGGTTCGTGGTGGACTCGATGGCCTTGACCCTGGCGGCATCTTCAACCCCAAAGCCACTGGCCAGCTCATCAAGAAACCGCTTGGCGTTTTCACTCAGGGGTGTCACCTGGGGGATATCCGCGCAACCGGCCAGTGCCTGGAACCAGCGAACCTCAACAATGACCCGGTAGCGGATCAGACCATACTCACTAAAAATTTCCCGGAGATTGGCGGTGCGCCCGGCATAGCGTCCGTCGACGGATGAAACAGCGGTCAATGAAGAAAGTTGCATGGTTTTCGACTCATTTTTTGGCAGCGCCATGATAACACCGACATCCAATAAGGTGACATCATCATGTTGAATTTATCGCTGTTTTTGAGAAGACGCTATAGCAGTTTTTGATGGCTATATTTTTGCCTGCGTCTGCGCTTGGGCGTGGCGGGGGATTTACCGGCAGCCTGGGAAGCCAGGTGACGCCCCGCTAACGGCTGGCCCTGTTTGCCTGGCACAACCACATCCGCGCGGTTCGGCATCGTGGTCTGAAACAACTGTGAGCGGCTAACGTGTATGCTGGATACAGGCCGTTGACCACGACATTTCAATACCCTGATTTGCAGGTCTCCGCCGTCAGGGCTCAGTTGTAGTCTTAATGCTGCGGGTGACGACTGGTCTGCAGCCTGTTGTCCCTGGAACAGGAAAACCGTTTTCCTGCTGTTTTGTGCTGCAAACTGCAGGCGGCGCAACTCACTGAAGGACAAGGTTTCAGGCCAGGCCAGCAGGGCGCCGCCGTGGATACCGCGCACAAGTTGCTCACAGGCCCACAGGGATTCCTGCCGGTTTTGTGTCTGAATCAGCAACAGCTTTTCCAGCGCCAGGCCCCGGCCGTGCAGGGCAGACGGGCAGGGTATCCAGGGTGGGTCCAGCATGGTGATCCAGTGACCCTGTTGACTGAGTTGCGCGAGCACCGGCAGTAACAGGCTGAACTCGCCACAACCGGCCACGGCATTGATAAGCTCGGTCACCGCGCCCACCGGCCAGCCATTGCCCGGCAGGGCCCGGTCCAGGCTCTTGTGGCCGGTTGCAAGCGTGTCTATACGGTGTGCGATCTGGTTGCCGCGCCACAACAGCGGGTGCGAGGTGAGATTCATGGTCAGCGATCCATTTGCGGTCGTATCACCCCCACACCCAGGCCCTCGATCACCAGCTCCTGTTTGCGCAAATCAATCTGTATGGCCTGGAATGCCGGGTTTTCCGGTAGCAGGCTCACCATGTGCCCGTTTTGTCTGAAACGTTTAACCGTGACCTCGTCATCCAGGCGTGCAACCACGATCTGTCCATTGTGGGCCTCCGGTGTGCGATGCACAGCCAGCAGATCACCATCGAGGATGCCAGCATCCCGCATGCTGCTGCCTTCGACACGCAGGAGGTAATCCGGCTTTGCAGAAAACAGGGCCGGGTCCACCCCGTATTCATTCTCAATGTTCTCCTGCGCCAGGATCGGGCTACCGGCTGCCACCCGTCCCACCAGCGGCAGGTGGGCACGCCGGGCTCCGGATTCTGGCAACAGGTTCTGTGACAGGGCGGTCAGGGTAATGCCACGGGAGCGTCCGGCCTCAATCCGGATAACACCCTT
>CALJWY010000111.1 GCA_937974465.1 uncultured Lysobacterales bacterium
TATAACGTCGAATTGGGCCCTCGATGGAGCGCGTGACCAGCTCGCGTTCGCCGTGGTTCAGGGCAGCATGGTCGAGAATGGTTTGGACGGTCAGTTGGTAATTCTGCATCAGGCCCAGCATTTGGTGTTCCTCGTATTTATTCGTTTATGGAAGAGAACATACATTCCGGTTTCAGGCGGTACTTAAAACAATCACAAGTTGAATGAGCATCAACACCACGGCCACAAACCCTATGGTAAACACACTGAAGCGCGCGGGAACAAAGTTGGAGCCCATGTGAATATAAGCGTGAATGATCCGGCTGACGACGAATACCCACGCGAGAGACAAACTGGAGACGGTGACTGCATCAAGGACAAAAAACATCAAACACACAATATAAAACAGGACCGGTACCTGGAACTGGTTGCGGATATTATTCGAGACTTTCAGGACGTCATCCGGCCAGGCATCATTGTCCAATGCAGCCTTCTTCAAATCCACCTGGCCATTCTTGAGGGCTTGTTTTTTTCTGATGCCAAGGAGCATGAAGCCTGCTATAACGATCAGGATCTGCACGATAACGGGCCAAAATATAAGATCTGATTCCATTGGGCGTCCTTTGGTGGCTTACAGGAAAGGGCGGTTTTTCTCTGCTCGTCTTAACTATAGCTGACCAAACGCATTATGGTACTCGGCCATACAGGTTTTCCCTTCATGGCGTATGCGCCCAGCTGCCCGGCTAAATCATATCCGGTGGGCATGATGTTTCTCAGCTGATGTAAATTCCTGTCCGAACGAACTAGTATAGAGCGATGAATGGAAAGCGCTTACTGGTACACACAATTTTTCTTTTTCTCCTGCCCCTGATTGTTGCCTGGTTTGGGATTTCATTGCCCGGCGCACTGGTGTTGGTGGCCCTTGCTTTGTTATGGCGATGGGCAATCACCTTGACCGGCTTACTCGCACCCGCAAAGGTACCGGACCTGGAGCTTGAGACCATTGCTGCCAGCCATTTTGTTGAAAAGGTACGCTGGTCTATGGATCGTCTGGGTGTTGATTATACCGAGCGCCAGTGGGTAGGTGTGCTGGGGGTTTTCACCCGTGGCAGGACTGTTCCCCAGTTAAAAATACGCACTGGCATGGTTCGCTCAACCATTGGTAATTCACCGGAGATACTGCGCTATTTGTGGGGCGCTTACGCGGCAACACTGGGGGAGAAAGCCAGGTTTCTGGAGCCAACTGCAGAACGATTGGCCTTTGAGGAACGCCTTGACCGTTATGGCGTTAACCTGCAGGTGTGGGTTTACTATCACATCCTGGATAACCGTAAACTGACCCAGCATGCCTGGGGTTGTTATAGTCCCGGAATACCTGCCTGGCAACGCTACCTGGTGATTGGCGCATACCCGGTTTTACGGGTTCTGATGCGCAGGGCATTCAGAATAAGCCATGCACATTATGCGAAGGCGGTCGAGCAAATTGAGCTGTTGCTGGCCGAGGTGGAGTCCATGCTGACAGACGAAAGCGTTTCTATCCTCGGCGATAAAGAAATCAATTTCGTGGATATTACCTTTGCCGCACTCTCTGCGCTTTGGCTTCAGCCAGCAGAATTTGGGCGTCAAATGGCGCATGAAGTGCGCGTGGATCTGGATAACGCTCCGTCCGCAATGAATGCGGACAGAACCCGCTGGATTGAAACATATCCGGTTGCGAGTGAATTTATTAATCGTTTATTTCAGCGGGAGCGTTAGCGCTTCACACGCCTGGTCCAAAAGGGGGTCAGTCACCCTGCACAGCCGCGATACAACGGCGTGCTCGTTGCTCGATGGCATCCCAGCGCTGCTCTGCAATATCCGAGGCAACAAAAAGCGGCGCAACGAATCCGACGGCAAATGAGCCGGCTTTAATCCAATCCGCCGCGTTGTGCTCGTCAACACCATTGGTTGGTACGATATTCAGGTATGGCATGGGCCCAAGCACGGAGCGGACCCAGTCCGGGCCACCGCTTGGGCTTGGAAACAGCTTGCACATCTGGGCGCCTGCGCGATGCGCCCGCAGCATTTCTGTCGGTGTATGGGTGCCGGGCATACTGGCTACACCGAGTTCGTTGGCAGCGAATATGACGTCTTCATCAACCACTGGTGAAACCAGGAACCGGGCCCCGGCTTCCACTGAAAGTTGCGCCTGTTTAGCGTCCATCACGGTTCCGGTTCCCACGATAAGACCCTCACGTTTTGAAAATTCCTCGACCAGTTCATAAGCACCGGGGATGGTCAGGGTAAATTCGACCACCGTAAAACCACCACGGATGGCCGCTTCCATTGCCAGGGCCGCTTTTTCCTGGCTATCTGTGCGCAGAATGGCGCTGGCCTTGATTTTCCTAAATTGCTCTACAAATCCACTCATGTCACTGTCTTTGGTGCTGATCACAAAATCAGAATTCACCAAGTGTCTCCTGAATCCAGTTTTCCATAACTTTGAGAGTCTCGGTGTAGTCGTCTATATCACCACGCACCTCCATGCTGATGACTTTGACATCATCCCCGCCGAAGGTGCAAAAATTGCGAATTCGCAGTTCAGGAGGAGTGTTTTTGATCTCGTAGAAGTTCTGTCTGCGTCTCCACCTGAGATCCAGATTGGAATATTGTTCCTCGTTAAGTGGAAAATCCACCCAGAATGACATCATTGTTGGACTATACATACGTTGTTTATATCCTGGATTCTTTGTGAGTGAATTACGTATTTTAAGAGCTTTTGGGTATCTCTGATAGCAATTAGAATCGCAATATCCGGTTTTGTTGCTTCAGGTCAATTACCACTTTCAAGATCGGCGTTACTGGACTGTGAATAACAACCTGGCAGCGAAAATGATGATGGTCACCGTGACAACGCCACGTACCCAGGTGTGGCCCTTAAGTACTTGCAGGTGAACACCTGCAAGCCCACCCAAAAAATTTCCAGCGGCCAGCGCGAGCCCCATGGCCCATTCAACTTTTCCATTTAATGCAAAGAGCAACAAGCTTAATGGCATGAATGTTAAAACCAGGGTGACTTTCAAGGCGTTGCCCTTTATCAGGTTCAGGCCTGCTGCAGATGTTATTGCCAGTACCAGGAAGCCGATGCCGGCTTGAATGAATCCACCATAAACACCGATAAGAAAGAATGCTGCGATATAAAGCCAGCGTCTTGTGCCGGTTGGCAGCTCGGCTTGGGACTCCTCCCGCAGATCAATGGGACGCCAGATTGTCCAGGCTGCCGCAGCGACCAGAACGACTGCCAGAATTCTCTGAAACGCAAGCTCGCCAATGTGAACTGCCGCAAATGTGCCCAGTGCAGCGCCGATCAATGCCGGTGGAACTGCAAGCAGCAACCATTCCGTCGAAATCAGCCCGCGGCGATGAAAACTCCACGAAGCGCCGATATTCTGCACCAGGATAGCGACACGATTGGTGCCATTGGCAACCGTTGGTGGCAGGCCCAGGAAAATCATTACCGGCAAGGAAATCAAAGAACCTCCGCCCGCGATGACATTCAATGCACCCGCAACCAGGCCGACCAGGAACAGGATCAGTGAGTTGGCGAAAATGTCTGGCACGTTGTCGGATTCCCGGGGTGAGTTGAAGCTGATTATTCTGGCTGGATCTATTGGCGACTCAATGGTGGCATGGTGCAGGTAGTGCGTCCAGAAATATCCTTGAACACGAGTTGTGGTTGACCGCTAGAGGTGGCTGATGCACTCTTCCACAGGATGAAGGTTTTTACAAACAGACCGGATTGAGCAGGAGTGATTACCAAAATGAATGCGGAAGGTATTCGATGTGAAAATGATGTAAGGCTGGAACAACTGCTGCTTGATGATGTGTTGGTGAAACGGGCCATAACCGACCTGGAACGATGGATCGAGAAAGGTCCGGTGGGCGTGCGACGCCAGTTGTTGTCTGCCTCGGTTCGTCTGAGCCGTGGCATGTCACCTGCTGTACACAAGATGGCTGATCATTGTATTGAGACACTTGGTGTTGATATGCCATTGGAACTCTATGCATATGCCAGTCCCCAGTTCAACGCAGCGTGCTTCAGGCCCGAAAAAGGCCGGCTGTTTATCATGTTTTCATCAAGCCTGCTGGAAGCATTTGACGATAGGGAGTTGATGTTTGTGGTTGGCCACGAGCTTGGCCATCATGTCTATCATCACCATGAAATCCCGGTGGGATACATCCTTAAGGGCCAACAGCGGCCCCCAGCCAGCCTGGCCTTGCAGTTGTTTGCCTGGAGCCGTTATGCGGAAATATCAGCCGACCGCGCGGGTGCTTTCTGTGCAGATGACTTCGAAGCTGTTGCCCGCGCGCTTTTCAAGCTGGCATCAGGTTTGACCAGCAGCAAGGTTGTAGATTTCAGCCTGACAGAATTTTTGCAGCAGCTCGATGAAATGCAGGCAGTGGATGCCGAGCCGGGGCAGGGTGCGCCAATGCAGGATTGGTTTTCAACACACCCATTCAGCCCTTTGAGGGTCAAGGCACTGCAACTGTTTCACCAATCCGGGTTAATGCAGGAAGGAGGAATGGAAAAAGCAGAGTTGGAAGTTGGCGTACAGGGTGTAATGGGCTTGATGGAGCCGGACTATCTTGAAGGACACACCGAGGTGGCAAAAACCATGCGCCAGCTGTTCATCGCCGGGGCTGTTGCCGTCGCAAATGCGCTTGATGGAATCAGTGAACCGGAAAAGGCCGTGCTAAAAGAGTTCATGGATGATGGCTTTTCGTTTGATGCCCTGAATATTGACAAGCTGATTGAAACCCTGCCCAAGCGTATTGAGCTGGTTAAAAAGCATGCCAGCATCGCCCAACGTATGCAGGTGGTTAGGGACCTGAGTGTGGTTGCTCGCGCAGAAGGTAAAATTACAGAGAAGGAACTGCTGGTCCTTTATGGCGTTGCCGATGGGTTGGATATACCGCGATCGCTGGTCTCGAACCTGCTGGATCAAGACGCAGACCTGGATTAACGCACCCACATAACGGAGGTTGTTTACCTGGCCAGCAGCCCAAGTATCGCGTTCTCCACGTCCTTTTCTGAAAACTGCTTATTCGGATTGTCACCACTGAGCCGGTGTAATTCCATGCCATCGGCAGCGTAAATTCGCACCACCGGTATACCAAGCAGATCGAGCCGCTCAAACGCGGCGAGCATGTTCTCCTTCATATGATAATTGGGAAACACGGCCCTGGTTCGTGCCAGGAAATTATTCGCCCAGTTGATGGATTCCTGATCGTCATATTCATCCAGGTTTAGTGAGAGAAACCGAACACCCTGATCTTTGTACTTGTGATGCATTTCGACCATGTGAGGGAACCGTTCAATGCAGGGTGCGCACCAACTGGCCCAATAATCCACCACGGTAATCTGGCCATTACTGTTATTCAGAACCGCTTCCCATTGTTGGAAGCTGACGGGTTTGAGGTCAGTGGCAGGGTGCGTAACCGACCCGGCGTTTTCGCCATGTGCACAAATTGAGCCTGAAAACAGCAGGCCCAGAACACAACAGAGATAGTGAAATCGGTTCACTCGTATACCACGGTGCAACCATGCGCCCGAGTCTCGGCGGGATCAGCGACCTTGCCAGCCAGGGTGTCGGCAATTGCATCCGCCACGTAAAACTCATCGGGTTCACCATTGGTAAAGCTGATGCTGCCGTCTCGTGTCTTGCGCGCCGGTGAATTGGTTAAAAGCCCCATGTAGACGAGCGCTCTTTGCGCGTTGAAAACAAAGTATTCGGGCGTCCGGGTGGCTCCAAGCTCTCGTCCCAGTTGCTGGCTCTCATCAAACACATAAGTGAAATTGTAGCCATTCTTCATGGCATGTTCCTGCATGGCCGGCAAACGGTCATTTTCCTGGTGATTGACCGCAAAACCAACGACACGCACATCCATATCCCTGAACTGATTCACCAGTTCGACCAGGCCCTGGTCCATACCCTGAACCCAGGGACAGTGATTTGCCAATGAAACCAGCACCACGACCGACGCCTCAAGATCAGCCGAGGAAAGCGTGTCATCATTGGTGGTGGGAAGGTCTTCAAAAACCGGCATGGGGTCGCCGATATTCATGACCATATTGTATTTACCCGCAAAACTGATGCCGGGTAACGTCAACAACATGGCTATCAAAAAGGAAATTACCTGCCTCGAAAATTGCATGAAACCTCTCCTTGAATTGAACTGCTCAATTTGTACCAGACTTTACCATAAGCCGTGCCGGCGGCCGTTGTCAGGCTGATGTTCAGCCAAACTAACTGCCTGCGAATATATTGTGTCGAGAAAGGATTTGCAGCGAAAAAGAGCCACCGAAGTGACCCTTTTATTTTATATTGGCTCACCAGCAATCCCCTTAAACGGCAATTGCCTGCGGAATCAGGCTTCAGAAATCTTCGG
>CALJWY010000112.1 GCA_937974465.1 uncultured Lysobacterales bacterium
AAAGCCGCATGGCAGCTGATTGCAGCACCCAATCGCGCTACATCAAGCCTGTTAACATCATCGACCAGCATCAGGGCATGAGGATTACCCATTGAGACGGCCCCGACTTTGTAGTGGTTTTGTTCAATACCCAGGGTGTACCAGCCTTCCTGGGGCTCGAGCAGAACCGGAATATGGGCTGGATCAAAGTCAGGTTTCCCCATATTGACCCGAACCAGGCCATCATCAAGACATTCGATAACGACCTCGCCCGCAGGGCCACCCAGCAAAAAAGGGCCTTGTGGTGCTTCCGAACGCATTTGCAGGTACAGGCCAAGACAACGCATACCATTGCCGCATTGCTCGGCCTGGCTTCCATCAGCGTTCCAGATTTCAAAGCGGGCCAGATGCCGGCTCTCAAGCGGATGATGCAGGACCAGTACCTGGTCACAGCCAATTCCGGTGTGGCGGTTGGCTAGCCTGACGGCCATGTCACGATCGACAGGGAAATCCTGGTGACGTAAATCCAGCAACACAAAGTCGTTGCCCAGACCGTGCATTTTTTGAAATGTTGTGGCCATGCTCAACCCGGGTTCGATTTCTTCTTTTTCACCCGGGTGTCATCGGTACTGTCGATATTCAGTGGCGAATCCTCCTCTGAGGGAGGGCTTACCGATGGATCCTGACCGGGCAAATACAGGGGGCCTTTGAGGCCACAAGCACACAGAAAAATGGCACAAATGAGCATGGCCGTGGATATTTTTAAGGTCTGCATAGGTCGGTAAATCCAGTTCAGGGCATGTGTTACGAAGTCTTAAATGACTGCTACACTATACGCCATGAACAACAGCAAATCAGCATATGAGCAGGAAAGCGGGGAACTGCTGGAATACATCGAGGTAAACTCGGGCGCCAACCCGGAATACTCGGTTATCTGGATGCATGGCCTGGGCGCCGACGGTCACGATTTTGAACCGATCGTGCCGATTCTCGGCCTGCCGCCCGGCCTGGCAGTTCGTTTTATATTCCCCCATGCGATGCGCCGACCGATCACGATCAACGGTGGGATGGTTATGCGCGCCTGGTATGACATTATCGAGATCAGCACCAGTAGAGGCCAGGATCAAGCAGGTATCCAACACAGTGCGGATAAGATTCGTGCCCTGATAGATCACGAAATCAAACGGGGTATTCCGGCATCCCGTATCGTTCTGGCTGGTTTTTCACAGGGGGGCGCGATGGCAATTCATGTCGGCCTGCGCTATCCGGAAACCCTGGCGGGTATCATGGTGCTTTCCGGTTATCTCCTTTTTCCGGAGCGTCTGCAGGACGAATGCTCTACCGCCAATTCAGCCACACCGGTTTTCGTAGGGCATGGCACCCAGGATCCCATGGTGCCTTTTGCACTTGGACAGGCCACGGTCACAGCCCTCGGAGCGGGGCAATGGCCGGTGGAAACTCACAGCTACCCGATTCCGCACTCTGTGTCGCAGGAGGAGATCGTGGATGTCGGCCGTTGGTTACAGGGTTGTTTTAAAGAGCCCCTGGACCATTCTGAGGCTTCTTAGCTGGTTGCGTCGTCGGGCATTGCAAAAACACCAGGCATGAAAACCGTCAACAGCAATAAAACCATGCCCCCCCGGGCCGGGGTTTACCCGCCCTCGTTTTGCCGCTGGGAACTGTTGCTGGCGGTTGTCCTGGTGACCCAGATTTCAGTTTTATTGATCATTGTCGGCAGCTTGCAGGATTTCAGTCTTGCCCGGCTGGGAGTGATCTCTGCTTATGCACAGGTGCTGGCGCTGGTCACATCTGCGGGGGTTTGTATGACCCGGGCATGGTTGGGCCGGCTGTCGTCGCGGGGAGCATGGCTGGGCAGCTGGCTTGTCGCCATGGCCATCGCGGTAGCTTTCAGTTATGCAGCGGGCATCGTTGGCTCTGTTCTTGGAGCGGGACCGGGCCGGGAATTTTTCACGGTGTTTGTCTTGCAAAGTGTGCTGACGGTCGCGTTGGTCTCAGCAGCGCTGTTTCGCTACCTGTATATACGGGCATTATGGCGGGCCCAGGTACTGGCAAGGTCTGAGGCGAGGGTGCAGGCCCTGCAGGCCAGGATCCGGCCACACTTCCTGTTTAACAGCCTCAATACCATTGCCAGCCTGATTCCGGAAGAACCTGCTGCAGCCGAGCATGCGACGGAGGATTTGGCTGATTTGTTTCGCGCTGGTATGCGCCGGGCAGATAGTTTGATCAGCCTGTCCGAAGAATTGAAGCTGGCCGAAAAATACATGCAGATGGAGCAACGACGGCTGGGTGACCGTTTGCAGGGAAGTTGGCAGGTAAATGAACTGCCGGAGGGCGCAACAATATTGCCGTTGACTCTGCAGCCTCTGCTTGAGAATGCGGTCGCGCACGGTATTCAGCCCAGCGTCGAGGGTGGCGAGGTTCGTGTTTACGGTCGTCGTGAGAAAGACAATGTCGTCATCACCATCAGCAACCCGCTTGGGCCGGAAGGTCATGTCAGAAAAGGCCAGGGA
>CALJWY010000113.1 GCA_937974465.1 uncultured Lysobacterales bacterium
CCACAGGCGACCGCCTCCTGCGACAGGGCAAGAGCCAGGGCATCATTGGCGAATGCGAGGGCTGAATCGCGGAACATATTTCTCGAAAACTGATCAAGGACAATGATTTCCGCCAGCCTGCCACCGGGTTCAGAACGCCACGCATACAGCTCACAACGACAAGCCCTGGCGTGCAGAGCGGAGAATCGCTCGATCAACAAGGCATCGAAAGATGCATCTTTCTTCCACCACAATGCCGGCTCGATCTCCTCGAACCAGAATGTCAGAACCTCTTCATACATATGTCTTCAATCTCCGCCCAACACTGCAAGCCGAACATATGGCCATTTTCATGCCATGATCTCCAGTACGATCCAGGGCACTACGTTGAACACCAGAACGATCACTTTGAAGAATCCGATGAAGGAATAAAAGATCACATTGAATGTTTCACGCGATATTGGAATAAACATGCTTTGCAGCTTGTATGTCAGGTTGGGGGCCAACAGAAAAACCAGCCCAAGGAAAAGTAAAATCCCGAAATTGATGATGCTACACCACATAAAGAAGTGGGTGAGTGCCTGGATATCCATAAGTATCTCCTAGCGAGTCGAAATGTCACATGTCTTCTGGTTATTCGGGACGTGACCTGTAAACAAGTGAAGCCATTGCCTTCGTGACTATTGCACCAATGAGCGTGCCTGCTCGTCGTTACCCGTCAACTGCCAATGGCTCATTGACACCGGAATCACACCCTGTGCATCGACCTGCCTGAAAAAATCAGCAAGCGTGATGCCCTCCGTCGACTGGCTTCCCATCTCACCCAACAAACGCTCAATCAGGTATTTACCGGTGATATAACTGGTTCCATAGCCGGGTTGTCGCAGGTAGAGCAGTTGCTCGAAACCCAGCAGATCCAGGTCTTCACGCATCCAGCCCCGGGGGGTGCGGGCAACATGGAAATCACGTGCTTGCTTGAGCGTAAAAATGTTCGCATGCGCGTACAGTGAGCCAAGGCCACGCGCTGCACGCTGTGCCAGCATGATCCAGACCACTTCCCGAGCCCTCGGATTGTCGTCAAAAAGACCTGCGTGCATCATCATCTCTTCGAAGCCGGTAGACATGCCCTCCGAGCGGCTGTCCCAAATGTTGTACAGCAATGGCCCACGCCGGACCGGACTCGGATGCGGTTGAGTCTCCATTCGCGCCAGGTCAAACCAGTGATACCAGTGGGTCCATAATGCCAGCGGCTCATGATGAGAGACCGTGTAAAAAAAGTTGCGTGATTCCGGTGCTACAAATTGGCCCATATGGTCACGTAAAACGGGCTCAATGAAATCGTAGTCGGGCAAAATATCCTGCTTCAGAAAGTTGCTGAATTTTATGACCGAGGCCTCAGCCCTCAGTTGATATTCCTGCACACTGGCAATCGGAACCAATGGCGGCAGGTCACGGTTGTGATGTTCCTCCAACATCAGCATCGAGTGCGCCCGGTCCAGTTCGCGCTTTAACAGGGAAACCTCTTCTTCCCAGCTTAAAGGTACCAGGTGGACATTACGCAGCTGCCAGGTGTAGTTCTCTTTACCAATACCCGAGGGGCCTGTTTTTGAGGGTGCCTGCTGGCGCAACCAGTCGATAAATGTGATCGTGGCCTTTTCTGCATTGGTCACTGCAGCGCGAAAACCCGCTGCTGCGGTCGCGGTCTTTTCAGAAAGTTCACGCAAGGCATGCAGCTGGTCTTCCAGGTTCTTGATACCTGCAATCCAGAGTTCACGCGCATTGCCTACCAGGTTGACCTGTGCCTGGCCAAGCAGTGGTGGAATGGTTTCCAACTCGCCTCTAAGCCTGGTTTCAGACTGTTTATCGAGAGGGAACTGGTAGGTCCAGAGCTCCACCAGCGCATGGTGGTAAGGGCCTTCATGGGCCGGGGTATCACTCTGATCGGTCCAGACCGACGTGTAGTAGGCCGGGTCACGTACCCACGGCATTAACACGCGGATATTGAAATCCATGCCATTCATTTCGGCCCGTACCAGGTGCCAGTCCACCTGCTGCTCAATGGGCCAGTCGGTAATGTCGAACGACATCAGACGATGCTGGTAGCTTTTCAGTTCCCCGTGACGCTGCGCGGTTGTCTTGGCCGTATAGTCCGGTGCGCCATCGAGCAAAGGCGGTACTTCAAACTCCCGCCAGTCATCAAACAGAACCAGCAGCTCAGCATAGCTGCCAGCGCGGCTAATCTGCTCTGCTGAAACAACACTCGGCAAGGCTGAAAAAGCCAGCAAGATTAAACCCAAAAACAGCGGCTGTTTTATCCGCACGATCGAGGAATGCATTTAATGCTCCAGCCTAATACTTAACCATATACTCTTTGGCCTCGAGACAGACACTGAAAGCCTTCTTGAAATTTACCAGTTCTTCTGCGGTCGCTTCCTGTCTTGACTCGGCATTTTGTGCAGCCTGCTCTTGTGCCTGCGCGTTTGATTTTCTGGCCCTGCGACGACCGGCAACCGCGCCTGCCGCCGCCCCGTAGGCCGCGCCCTTGCCGGCATCATCGTCAGCGATCTCTCCAATAATAGCGCCCGCGGCGGCACCACGCACACCGCTGCGCACACCTGAGCCAGCGATTGGCTGTTGAGCATTTGCCATTTCCTGCTGTGACTGCTGTTGATCCGCCTGTTCCTGTTTGGCGAGGTCAAACGGGTCATTTCCCGAGTTGGTTACGGCCCAGTCATAACATGCCTTTTCATCCTGGGATTGTTGCGTTGCTTCCTGGCCTGCACCCGGAAAAACATACACATCCATCGTCGATGCCAGTGATTGCTGCTGACCGAATGAGGCTGGGGGGAACATCAACAGCGCCGCTAAAGCTATCATTCTGTACATTATCGAATCTCCTTGCTTATCTTGATTCATGCAACCACAGCAAGAGCAGGTGGCTGACAATACCGCCCCAGCTGCCCTGTTTATATGGCTGCTGATCGCGACCAAATAATACTTGTGGGTTTCTTCAACTTCAGTATACCGATGTTCTCCCCTCAATGAGCGTTGTAATGAATCCCGATGGATGACTCAGTGCTAACTTGATGGTAATTCTTCATGCTCCGGTAAAGACTCAGCACTGGTATACCAACCCGGTCGTGAGCCACAGAATATGTTCTTGTCCGGCCGCAGGCCGGGATCCTCATCCAGGGTTCCGGCCGGAACGATAACCACATTTCCGCTCTTGGATAGCCACGGCAATGACGAGCCACAGCTTTTACAGAACGATGTCGCGAAATACCTGGTGTTTTCGGGATCATAGCGGCCGACAAACTCTTCGCCGCTTATCCAGCTAAAATCATCCGG
>CALJWY010000114.1 GCA_937974465.1 uncultured Lysobacterales bacterium
ACCGGAGGTACCACCAGATCTCTGTTTTGGACTAAACTGGAAACGCTGTGTCAACCGCCCAGTATTTTTACAGTACGGATTTTTACAGGGAGGTTGATTATCGCTTCCACAGGTTCAAAAGGAAGTGAAAACAAGGAACAAAAATAGAAAATGAAACAACGTCCTTCCTTTGAAGAAGTGTATATACACTTCGCTGAAACCATGGCCCGGCGCTCGACGTGCACACGTTTGAGCGTCGGCACGGTGATCACGACCACTGACTACCGCAAGGTACTGGCAGTCGGGTATAACGGCAATGCATCCGGTCTGCCAAACACCTGTGACAGGACAGA
Organism: uncultured Lysobacterales bacterium; assembly: GCA_937974465.1. Classification (GTDB taxonomy): domain Bacteria; phylum Pseudomonadota; class Gammaproteobacteria; order Xanthomonadales; family SZUA-36; genus SZUA-36. Next base: position 333 of record CALJWY010000114.1, read on the forward strand.
ACCGGGCAACTGTGGCTGTCTGCATTCAGAAGAGAACGCAGTCATCAACTGCGATGCGCCCCGCGAGACGAAGAAGTTTGTGTTTGTATCCCACCTGCCCTGTGTCACCTGCGCCAAACGCCTGATCAACCTGGGCAATGTGGAAAAGGTCATATTCAAAAACAGTTACAGAAAAACAGACTCTATCGCCCTGCTTGAATCGGTAGGCATCAGGGTTTTTGAGTTCAAGGAAGAGACGGGTATCCAGGTTCCTTCGATCGAGAGAAGTCACGCATAAGGGAATTTTCTCTCCGGTTACGTGATGGGCCCGACACACTCAAGAGCCTGCCGCTTATGTCAACAGGCCTCCCAAGCGCTTATTGATGATGCTCTCTGCCTCGGCAACCATGCGCGATATCAGTTCCTTTACGGTCGGGACATCATAAATCAGGCCTTGCGAAATACCGGACCACCAGATGCCATATTCCATTTCACCCGACGCCAGAACATGAAAACCACGCTCGCCTGAAACCAGTTCTGCAATATCGGCAAACTCCGTTCCTTCCCGGCTTTCAATCTCTGCGACCTTCACGGCCACCGAGTTCTTGTGGATACGCGCGGTATTTTTGAATTTACGCAGAATCAACTGCGTTTTGGTTTCATCGGCCTCGACCAGTGCCTGCTTGATGTTGTCGTGGATGGGCGCCTCTTTTGTTGCCATGAAGCGGGTTCCCATGCTGACGCCCTCTGCCCCCATTGCCAGTGCGGCAACCAGGCCGCGGGCATCGGAGAAGCCGCCACATGCAATCACGGGAATTTCCAGTGCATCCACTGCCCGCGGCACCAGGACCAGGGAGGGAACATCATCTTCACCCGGATGACCGGCAGCCTCGAAACCGTCGATCTCCACCGCTGCACAGCCGACACTCTGTGCTTTTAGCGCATGTTTGACGGTGGTGCATTTATGCACAACCTTGACCCCGGCTGCCTCGAAATATGGCATTAATGGCTCCGGGCTGCGGCCGGCTGTTTCCACCAAAGTAATACCGGAATCTATGATGGCCTGCGCATATTCCGGATAAGGAACCGGTTTGACGCTTGGCAGAATGGTCAGGTTTACCCCGAAAGGTTTGTCGGTCATGCTCCGCGTGCGTTCTATCTCGCGCATCATGTCTTCAGGCGTGGGTTGCGTGAGTGCAGTCAGGAAACCAAGGGCGCCTGCATTGGCAACAGCTGCCACCAATTCTGCAGTGGACACACGCATCATTCCGCTGGAAATAATGGGGTGCTGGATACCGAACATGGTGGTCAGTCTGGTCTTGATCATGGCGCTTTTTATCTCCGGAAAATGGAATGTGAATGCATTGCAGGACCGGTGTCTATTTTAGCAAGAAACCAGGTGTCAAATTTGGTTGATGTTGCCTGTTTATGCATCGGGGCTATACACTCAACGGCGATGATCATCCTCACTGACAATATTGCGTTCGCAGAACAATGTATCCCAGAAAACTACCATTGGAATACCTGCACGGTCTCATCGTTAGCCCAGCCAGTTGCCACGCTTGCAGATGAGTTGTTCAAGTCTGATTCAATCATGCAAACAGAAATTTCTGCCGGCGAACACTGGGACTACCTGTTTGCAGCCGGTCGCGCCCGCCAGTCCCAATTTGACATACTCTCCAGGCTGGCAACATCTGGCAGGGAGCTTCCGGACCGGACCATTTGCTGTGCAGGTTCCGGTGATGAGTTTCATGGCTTCAAGGGCCGGGGCTGGCAAGCCTGCGAGGGTAATATCCACCTGTCCGCCTTCGTTAAGCCAGGGCAAATTATCGAAGGCGCCGCTGTCGGGTTTATTATTGCAGGAGTGATCGCCGCCTTGCAGACAGCCGGTTCATTTGACCTGCAAGGCGCCAGCCCGGCAATCAAATGGGTCAATGATATTTTGCTCAAAGATGCGAAGGTTGGCGGTGTTCTTGCCAGGCTGCAAACACAAGGTAAGGTAATAGAAAGCGTGGTCGTTGGAATCGGCCTGAACGTGGAACAAAAACCGACTGTCAAACGGGATATATTTGTCCCTGGAGTCGCTGCACTGGCGGATTTCGCCCGGCACCCCGAGGACTGTTGCCATCGCGAGGCTTTTCCGCGTCTGCTGGGTTGCCTGGGCCAGACCCTTGAGCAGATGCGCAGGGGTCAATTTACCGAATTACTGGATATTTACAGGGAGAATTCGTTGATTATGGGCCGCCACGTTTCCATCTTCGCGGATACCAAAGAAACCACTTATGAATGCCTGGAACAGGGCGTGGTCGAGTCGATTGGGCCCTCCCTGGAATTGTACCTGAAAGGTCGCCAGGCACCGATCACAAAGGGCCGTTTGAGACTGGACAAACTCGCCTGAGTTCAAGCAAAAATCATACGAATCCACACCATAATCCGGTATAATCCGCGGCCATCGTGCCGTCGCTTCAAACGTGCTCTGAAAAGGATAATAAAATGTCGTCTTTCGGTATTCTCTCTGTCTGTGTAGCTGCATTTATTTTTATCTTTATTCTACTTTCCGTATTGTCTGCAATGATGCGGGCTCTGACCTATTTATTTCCGCCGATCGAAGCACAAGACAGTGCCACTATCGCTGCGATCACCGCGGCTTACCAATCAATTTATCCTGAGCGGAAAATCACCAGGATCAAGGAAACGACAAAATGATATTCACCGACACAGCCAAAAAAATTCGGGTTATGTTCACTCCGTTCAGGGATGGTTTACAGAGTTCCTTTGGCGGTAAAACACGGCTTGAAGACATCATGCCCGCACTGGAAGCATCCGCCAGGGCTGAAATCCGGCATATAGAGTTTGGCGGTGGTGCGCGTTTCCAGGCACCCATGTTTTATCTTGGCGAAAACCCCTTCGAGACCATGGAAAAGATCCAGGCGGTCGTCGGTTCCGACACCGACCTGCAAATCCTGACCCGATCGGTTTCCGGCGTAACCCTGACCACCCAGTCGATTGAAGCATTGCAGCTTCAGGGCAAATTGATGCAGGGCGCAGGCACCACCTGGGATCGTAACTTCGATTACATGAATGACGTGCGCAACATGATCAACACCGGCCGGCCTATCGTCGAAGCCGGCATGCATCACCAGGCCTGTGTCGCGTTGATGGGCCTGCCCTTTCATTCCGACAAGGTGCACACGGCAGAATTCTATATCGATATCGGCCGGCAGTTGCTCGAAGGCGATGTGCAGATCGATTCCAT
>CALJWY010000115.1 GCA_937974465.1 uncultured Lysobacterales bacterium
ATAGTCATGATGCCTGATTTTTCTGACTTTACCGGACACCACCCTCGCCAGGCACTCGCCACAATTACCATTGCTGCAACCATAGCCCAGCGCCAGGCCCGCACCCAGGCCGGCTTCAAGCAAAGTGGAGTTACCCCTGGACACAAACTCCCGTTCACTGGGAAGAATACGGATACGGTTCGTCATGGGGTGGAGTAAAGGTTTATTGAGAGACCTGTGGCGTCGCCTGGCTCATTGCCTTATCGAGTGAAGTGTTGCGATCATGCCGGGTTGTTCACCCGGCATGACCTGCACGTTAATCGGAATTGCCGGTTGAGGATTTTGCCTCATCCAATGCTGACCTCAGGGCCTTGGCCCAGGGGGTCATCATGCGCTTGGCATCTGCGCGGTTACTGACCCGGGTACGCCACTGCATGTAGCCACGGTCATAATCACGTTTGCGGTCGGTCGCCTTGGCAATCTTGTCACCAGTCAGTGAGTCAAAAAGCTCCAGGTTAAGTGTCATTTCACCGGCAGACTCAGAATAAGATTGCGTGCGCGATGCCGTCTGAATATCTGGCGCATTTACATTAAGATCAACTATCGCGGGTCTGACAATCAGGACATCGGGTCCAGGCTCTGCTGCCATTTGGTAGCCGCCGTCAACCAGTTCGGCTGTGAACACTTCGCGAAACACGGCTGCAACATCATCCATGATTTTTTGCATATCGCTGTCACGCACCTTGAGAGAGTGGCCGCGATTCTGGTTACGCTGCCAATTTTTCTTGAAAGCGACCGTCGCATCTTCAAGCCAGATTCGTTGATAAATACCCAGGTCTGCGCCTGGGTCTGCGTAGACCGTGGCCAGATCAGAGTTTTGAACCAGTTCCATACCTTCATCATTGACCTTTGGAAGGTCTTTTTTCGCCCAAACGGGGGAAACAAGTAAGACCGACGCCAACACGACGAGGATTAATTGAGATAATTTAAATAACCGCATAATTTTTACTCCTGGTAGCCCCCTCTGCAACTCAACATCGATAATAATCGACGTTAATAGGCTGTTTATGACTACAAAATCGCGCCTGGGTTCCACGAATAATACCAACTCAGGATTCGTAGTCTCTGAGATACAATAACCCAACGCCGGCTAAATTTTCAAAGGTGACAATCATGTCCGACAGAAAAACTCACTGGGAAAAAGTCTACAGCAACAAATCAGCGCTTGAGGTGAGCTGGTTCCAACAGGAACCTCGCTTGTCGTTGCGGTTGATTAAAAACAGCCGGCTTGAGCCAGCCGCTGCAATTATCGATGTTGGTGGCGGAGCTTCAACGCTGGTCGATCACCTTTGTGAAGCCGGGTATACCGATATCGCCGTGTTGGATATATCTGGCCAGGCGCTGGCTCAGTCCAGGCTCAGGCTGGCAGAGCAGACCTGCCATGTAGATTGGTACGAGGCAGACGTGACCAGTTTTCAGCCACCCCGGCAATTTTCCCTGTGGCATGACCGGGCGGTGTTTCATTTCCTGACAGAAAAAGCAGACCGGCAGAAATACGTAGAGGTGCTTTGCAGAACATTAAAACCGGGTGGTCACGTGGTCATTATGACCTTTGCCATGGATGGGCCTGAAAAATGCAGTGGACTTGACATAGTTCAATACAATGCAGAAAAAATGAATGCAGAATTGGGTAAAGGCTTTGTTTTGCTGGAGTCGGGTCACGAAACCCATCTGACCCCGGCGGGCAACCAACAGAAGTTTGCGTATTTCAGGTACACGAGGCAGGTGCAGTAACGCGCGTTCTGGTAGCTTCGCCGGGACGTCTGCGCCAACTCATGCTGTGCATCGGGAGGTAAGGGCGTGACATCTGACTCCGACCCGGGAATGTCAGGATTGACCACGAGACGTGCTGCCGCGTTGCTGGTCTCCCATGGCGCCAATGAATTACCTGAAAATCGCCCGGAATCGATCTGGGTAAGAATCTTGCGCCAATTGCGCAGCCCCATCATTTACATACTGTTATTCGCCCTGATCTTCGATGTGGCCGTCTGGATCTCAGAGAACGCAGTCGGCTGGCCATTTGAATCAATTGCCATCGTCATCATCCTGGCATTCAACACCATCATGGGCGTTTGGCAGGAATACCGTGCCGAAGACGCCCTGGCTCATCTGAAAAGGCTTTCCGCCCCGCAGGCCTGGGTGCGCCGCGACGACAAATTGAAACAGGTTCCAGCCTCGGAACTGGTGCCCGGTGACCTGGTGCGCATTGAAGCGGGTAACCGGGTCTTTGCGGATGGCACCCTGGTGGGTGATGCCGGCATCATGCTGGATGAATCGATGTTGACGGGCGAGTCCATACCGGTTGAGCGTGTTGTTGGTGAGGATCTGTTCGCAGGTACACTGACGGTGCGCGGACAAAGCTGGATGCGTGTGACGAGAACCGGCCCATTGTCGGCCATGGGCCGGATTGCCGAAATGTTAACCAATGTGACTGTTGAGCCCACGCCCCTGGAGCAACGGCTGGTACGTTTTGGCCACGTGATTGCCCGCTGGGTTGCTGCTATCGCGGTTGTGCTGATGGTGGTAGGGGTTGGCATTGAGGGCATAAGTCACTTCAGTGAGGCCCTGTTATTTGCGGTCGCCGTGGCTGTTGCAGCAGTACCCGAAGGTTTGCCTGCTGTGCTGACGTTAACACTGGCGTTGGGAACCACGCGGATGGCATCCCGCAAAGCCGTTGTGCGCCGTCTTGCTGCTGTCGAAACCCTCGGCTCGGTAACTGTTATTGCCACAGACAAGACCGGTACTTTGACCGAGAACACCATGGCGGTCCAACGCCTGGATGCGACTGACCAGCAGGCCGCGCTGACGGCTATGGTGCTGGCTTCCGAGACTGAAGCCGAAGGCGGATCCGGTGATCCACTGGAGATTGGCCTGTATGAGTTTGCCCGCAAGCAAGGCATCGATCCGACAAGCTTGCGAAAACAGTATCCGCGCAAGGTCATACAGCCTTTTGACTCCACCTTGCGCTACATGATGACCACGGTGGATGAACAGGGGCAGAAAACTTCTTACCTGAAAGGCGCAGCAGAGGTGTTGCTCGACCGTAGCCAGCTCAGCGCAGGGGAGAAGGAAACCTGGCACGCGAAGGTCGAAGTAGCGGCAAAGCAGGGCTATCGGTTGCTAGGCCTTGCCCGGATGGTCGATGAAGTCGTTGAATGGCTTGGAATGGTATCCCTGTGGGATCCGCCAAGACCTGAAGTTGCCGCAGCCATAGAAGCCACCCAGGGTGCGGGTATCCGTGTGTTAATGATTACCGGGGATCATCCCGCAACCGCGTTGGCGATTGCCAATTCGATTGGCATAGAGTCCGATACGGTGATTACCGGTGATCAACTTGTTGGTTTGAACCCGCAAGAGATTGCTCAAAGGGTCAGGGATGTCAGTGTTTTTGCACGGGTAAGCCCGGAGCACAAACTCGCCCTGGTCGACGCGCTGAAGGGCGCGGGGGAGACGGTCGCAATGACCGGGGATGGTGTCAACGACGCACCCGCCCTGAAACGCGCGGATGTTGGTGTTGCCATGGGCCAGCGTGGCAGTGATGTCAGCCGTGAGGTTGCAGACCTCGTGCTGCTGGATGACAACTTCGCCACCATCGCCGCGGCGGTCGAAGAAGGGCGGGGCATTTACACGAATATTCTGAAATTCATCCGCTTTCTATTTTCCACCAATGTCGCCCTCGTGCTATTGATCGCGATCGGGGTTGCTGGCGCCGCCATGTTCGGCCTGCGTGATGAGACCGGCGGGCTTCTCGTGCCCTTGATCGCAGTGCAGTTATTGTGGATCAATATCATCGCCGATGGGCCGCCGGCATTGGCCCTGGGTGTTGACCGTAATCCCGGCATGATGACACAGCGCCCGCGCTCACCGAAGTCGCCGTTGTTGTCACCAGTTGACGTACATTTCATCCTTTTTGCCGGGTTTCTGAAAGGTGGTATCGGTATTTTTCTATTCTTTCTACTACCCGCGATGGGCTATTCGGGCAGCAGTACACAAACGGCGTTGTTCCTGTTTGAGTCGCTTGCGCAATTGGCCTTTGTTTACCCGTCACGTCGCATCATGTCCGCGACCATCAGCAACCGCATACTCAACATGATCATTATTGCCAGCGTTGGTCTGCAGATGTTGACCATCACCCTGCCAGGTCTGCGCACCATGCTCGGGTTGGTAACGCTGGATAGTTTTACCCTGGCAATGGTCGGGATCTGCCTGTTGGTAACCATCGCTGGCGCAGAGGGCTGGTCGCGTCGCCAGAGCATTTCCTTAACCTAAACCCGAGAGCAAAGGTATGCCTATCGCTTCCTGTCACTGTGATGCCGTGAAAATCGAGGTTGTTGAAAAACCAGGCTCGAATTTGAGCGAGGGTCAGAAACGGAACCCTGCTCAATAACCGCCTCGACATTACGCCCTTAGAAAAAATGCTAGGCTTAAGAGAATCAACCAATAGGAACTGGGCCTACACCGGTTCCGGGAAGACTGGATTTGGTCATAAGAGAAGCAAAGCCGCAAGACGCTGAAGAAATCAGCAAACTGATCAGTCAACTTTCCATAAAATTCATCAGTCATGAGTTTACAACGGAAGGGAAAGAAGCCCTGTTCAAATCAATGTCCGCAGCTGCGATCAAAAAGCATATTAAAACCGGTTTCAAATATTTTCTGGCACTGGTGGATAGTGAGATCATCGGGGTAGTGGGCATGAAGGACAGCAAGCATCTCTACCATCTTTTTGTAGCAGAGCATTACCAGCGCAAGGGTATTGCCTCCCGATTGTGGCAGGTTGCAATGCAGGCGTGTATCGAGGCGGGGAACCCGGGTGAGTTTACCGTCAATTCCTCGGTTTTTGCGGCGCAGGCTTATGAAGCATTTGGGTTTATTATCCAGTCCGAACCACAGTGCAAAAACGGGGTGGTTTTTATACCCATGAAACTGGTGATCGATCGT
>CALJWY010000116.1 GCA_937974465.1 uncultured Lysobacterales bacterium
AGGTAGCCCTGGTTCCAGTTACGCATGTACTGGTAAGACTTGGGTAATTCATAGTGAAAAACACAGTTATTCTTTTCATACATCTCCCATTGTTTCGGGTTGGGCTCACCCTTCATGAATTTTTCGCCATCCTTGCCTCGCCAACCGGCCAGGAAGCCAATCCCGGAGCCCGGCGACGTTTCATAGTTGATGACAAAGTCCGCGTAATCCTTGTACTTGCGGCCACCATCCGCGTTGACGAATGCAGGCAGGTTCAGGCGTCCGCCCAATTCTACAATCACGTCATTGAAAGACTTGCAATCACCCGTGGGTGGCAGCACAGGAATGCGCACAGAATCCACCGGCCCACTGAATTCGGAAATCGGCCGGTCCAGCATGGACATTGCATCGTGGCGTTCCAGGTAGGTGGTATCCGGCAACACCAGGTCTGCAAAGGCCACCGTTTCCGACTGGAACGCATCTGCAACGATGATAAATGGAATCTTGTACTCGCCGTTCTCATCCTTGTCATTGAGCATCTTGCGCACTTCAGTTGTGTTCATGCTCGAGTTCCATGCCATGTTCGCCATGAACATCATCAATGTATCGATCTTGTAGGGGTCACCCCGCCAGGCGTTGGTGATGACGTTGTGCATCAGGCCATGCACAGATAACGGGTACTCCCACGAAAATGCCTTGTCGATACGCACCGGGCTACCGTCATCATTGACAAACAGGTCATCCGGATCGGCCGGCCAGCCCAGCGGCATGCCGTCCAGCGGCGTGTTCGGTTTAACCGCACGCGGATCATTGGGCGGCTTGGCACATGGCGGTATTGGCCTGGGAAACGGTGCCTTGTGGCGGAAGCCGCCGGGGCGGTCAATGGTACCGAGTATGCTCATCAGGATAGACATGGCGCGGATGGTCTGAAAACCATTGGAGTGCGCTGCCAGGCCACGCATGGCGTGGAATGCCACCGGGTTGCCGGTTACGGTTTCGTGTTCTTCACCCCAGGTGTCTGTCCAGGGTATAGGCAGCTCAATTTTCTCATCACGCGCAGTGATACCCATCTCGTGGGCCAGGCGGCGAATAGTGTCTGCTGGTATACCGGTGATTTCAGAAGCCCATTCAGCGGTATATTGTTTGACACGGTCAACCAGTAGCTGGAATGAAGGCTTAACCGGCGTGCCGTCATCGAGCTTGTATTCGCCGAGGAAATACGGGTCGGCGCCCGGTGTATGTGTGGAAATCGGCCGGTCCAGGTCCCGATCCCACCAGAGCTTGTTCTGCGGATCGAAACAACCCTCTTCATGGGGCACTTCAAAGCGCACAAACATACCGTACTCGGTGGAATTCTCGTCCATGTTGACGAGTTCCGGCGCGTTTGAATAACGGGTAAGGAACTCACGGTCGTAGAGTCCCTGGCGAATAATTTCATTGGTCAGCGCCAGGAACAGGGCGCCATGGGTTCCCGGCTTGATCGGAACCCATTCGTCCGCAATCGCGGAATAACCGGTCCGTACCGGGTTAATGGAAATGAATTTACCACCCTGCCGCTTGAACTTGGACAGAGCTGTTTTGAGCGGATTGGAATGATGGTCCTCCGCCGTTCCGATCATCACAAACAACTTCGCACGCTCGAGATCCGGACCGCCAAACTCCCAGAATGACCCGCCAATTGTATAGATCATCCCGGCCGCCATATTGACCGAGCAAAAACCACCATGGGCAGCGTAGTTGGGAGTGCCGAACTGCTTGGCAAACAAACCTGTCAACGCCTGCATCTGATCGCGCCCGGTAAATAACGCGAACTTCTTTGGATCGGTTGCGCGCAGATGACCCAGTCGGTCCTGCATGATCTCGAAGGCCCTGTCCCAGGAAATTTCTTCAAATTCACTCTTGCCGCGGTCACTACCCTCCTTTCGCAACAATGGCTTGGTGATCCTGGCCGGGGAATACTGCTTCATGATGCCGGAAGAACCCTTGGCACAGATCACACCCTTATTCAGCGGGTGATCCGGATTACCCTGGATATAACGGATCTCGCCATCCCTCAGGGTGACACGGATACCACAGCGACAGGCGCACATATAACAGGTCGTATTTTTGACCTCTACGTGGCTTTCTTCATCCAGCTTTTTTGACAGGGGGTCGTGGATCGGATTGGACATAGGTGATTCCTGTTGGGTTTGGTTGCAACTGAAAAACCTGTTACAGCCCTGACATTGTAGCCCAGTGTCAATATGAGAATCAGCATTAACAATTGAATATTATATTACCGTAATATATCCGCATATAAAATACGACGTGATTTAGGTCAATTGTCTGGTTGAGCACATGCTGTAGTCTTTATCGGATGACCGAACCCAGGTAGCGGCAGGCCATGAAAATAAAAATAAAATCCCGCTTTGTTTTGCTCGTCAACCCAGTGCTGTTATCCAGCAGCTTTGTTATTGTGAACAATATTGCTCCCTGGCGCCGATGTGTTAAAGCTGTCGCGACAAAAAATATATCAGCGTCCAGCCTGTCATTGCCGGCTTTTCAAATGGAGGCTTCCTGAACACCATGCAGGCCTTCCCGTTGAACAGGCACATCGCACTGGCCCACCAGATACCCGGCGAACCGGAATCCACCCTGAATGATATCGCTGGATCATCGAGCTATGGCGAAGTTGTAGCCGTGGCTGGTCAAGGGATTATCTGCCTGCGACGCCAATTCAACAACATCATCAGCCGTAAGCGACGGGTACCCAGGAGCATGCTGCGCAGGGTAAGAGACTTGCCCAAAGAATATATCGAAGCCTTACTGGATTTTTATGCCTTACAAGGTGACAGGCAACAGCAAACCTAAACCGTCTACTTGGACCAGGCCGCACTATGAACACGATAAAAACAAGAGCGTATCTACAGGAAGGCTGGGTCATAGCCAACCACATCCTGGTATCTTTTCACGTCGCATTTATCTCCTCGGTATTGGCCATTCCGGATACGGCCGCGAGTCGCGAGGCGGTACTGCATTTTATATTTCTGAGCCCTGAAACCATCGTTTCGGCAATCTTCACCTACCTTGTATTTCATACTGCCATCGCCCTGCATGAGCTGGGTCATTTTCTCGAGGCTGCGCGTCTGCGCGCACTCAGCGACTCTATCCAGGACGCGGTGGATGCACGTCTCTCAGCACCGCTGAGTAAACGCATTCCGTACCTGCTGGAAATGTTTTTGCGCATACCCTATGGCAGTGCGGTCGGTGTTAAACGAGAAGGTTTGAATTACTACCCTGACGCACCATACAACCTTGCGGTTGCCGCAGCGGGGCCGCGCGCCAGTCTCAGGGTTGCGCAGGCCACCTTGCCAGTGGCAATGGTCCTGCTGGCTATTGGATTGATAATGGATGTCGGATTTGCGTTGAATCTGGGACGTCTTTTACTTGGCCTGGGTATTGTTGCAGGTCTTGATTTTTTATTGGCGGATGCGGGCAAATACCGCGAGTTCAAGCGCCGGGAATCACGTGCCAGCGAGGCCGCTGCCGCGTTGCCAGATGCGAACAGCTGGGCTGCGATGGCTGCCGATGCCAAGCGTCGCATTACCAGGCATGCCATGCAGGACGCCACCCACCCGCGTCTTGGCATCGTCCGCGCGCCGTGGCAGTTTCGCAACTGTGGAATGGGCGGGCGCCATACCGAAAGAGAATATCCGGAATCCAATATCAGCATGCAGGAGGCAATGTTCCTGATCCTCGGCGCGGTGGATTCACAGGAGGCACAGGAGATGACGGTGCGCCTGCAAAACCGTCTGAAGGAAATCCTGGAAAAGGCCGAGGGCTGCCGGGTCATGGGAATCGGCCTGGAAGGCGGTCTTGCGCCATACGTGGACCGGGGCCATTACGAGCTGCCCGAATTGCGGCTCTGGGCCATGATGAAGCAAACCATCGAAGAGTGTGGCTACAGGCCGGGCGAAGACGTCGCCATCGCCCTCGACCCTGCCCTGTCAGAGCTGGAAATCGCCTATCGCAAGGAGTTTGACGTACCCGACAGCATTGGTATGTATCTGTTCTGGCGGGATCATTCAAAAAAGGTCATGGATCGTGACGCCATCCTTGCCGTCTATGAGAAAGCCATTCTTGAATACGATATTCCAATTCTGTCGATCGAAGACGGCTTCTCGGAAGATGACTACGAGGGCTGGCACAAGTTGTTGGATAAACTCGGCGACCGGGTGCTGGTGGTGGGTGATGACCTCGTCACCACCAATGACCGCACCATCGAAATGGCTGCCGACAAGGGTCTGATCAATTCGGTCCTGGTCAAGGCCAACCAGATCGGTTCGCTGTACGAAACCCTGCTCGCCGTGCTGGTGACACTGGGTAAAAACCTCGAACTGGTGGTCTCACACCGCTCCAAGAGCCCCAACGACGACATGGAGGCACACATTGCGCTGGCCACCAA
>CALJWY010000117.1 GCA_937974465.1 uncultured Lysobacterales bacterium
TGTCACGCGGGTTCAGGCTCCTACGCTGATGATCAACGGGGAATACGACGCCATTGCGCAGCGGGACACCGAAGGCCAGCCATTGTATGACTGGTTGGGCACCGATCCCGAACACAAGAAAATGTACTTGGCGCCTACCTCGCACTTCATGCCTCGCGAGGTGCTGATCCGCGAGACCCTGGACTGGTTTGACCAGTACCTGGGCGATAATAATTAAAGGGGCTGAACACAGTTAGATAGTAAAAGGCAGGACTCTCATCCGCATCGCGATCTGCGTTCGACAGGTTATCGGTCAATGTGCAGCTTGCTAACCCGCTTAAACCAATATGGAACAATAAAATGAAAATGTACCCACTTCCAAACGGCAAGTACTTAAATACGCAATTGGTTACTTGTTGTTATGTTACCCAAATTGAAAAGAACATTTATCAGTCTGTTTTTGAATTTGGTAATGAGTATAAAGTTTTATGCTCTCATACAACCTTTGACGAAGCCAATAAGGATGTATTGGACTTTGTTGGTTTCTGTGACAAAAGTTAAACAGATTTGCCAATATTCTCTGCGGACATAAACTGCAATAATGATCCGGTCGCAGAAACCCGAAAACACACCACCCTTTACGATGTTTTACCGCGAGAAGTTGTAAATCGGTTTTTCTAAATCTGAATATCTGGAATAGCAGCAACGCTCCGAGATTAGCTGAACTCTAGTTCTGACTTTATAAACCTGAAGGCACGTTGAATCCTGGTTTTGAATAACCGTTAAAGATAATTTTATGCTAAGGTCGCTCGCAAATTTGGTTGTGATCAGTTTTAAATAACGTGGTGTGGATCACTGTATCTTCACCTGAATATAGCTAGAGTGACATCTATGGTAAATCCCCTGATTTTGTTACACGCATTTCTTGCTGAGATTGGATTGTTTGCTTTTCTTTGGATCGTGGTGGAGTTGTTGAACCCAACCGAAAGCCGCATCCAGCGTGCACAAATTGCAGCGGTCGTTGGCGTGTGTGGTCTCTACCTGGCCTGGCTTTTCGGTGGCTTCTACTACGTGGAAGTCTATGGTCTGCATATCAAACCACTGATCAGCGCAAGTGATGCAAAATGGACGCATAGCATTGTTATGGAGGTCAAGGAGCATGTTTTCCTGTTCCTGCCGATTCTGGGAACCGTAATCCTGGCATTTCTGCTCAAATTTGATAGTCAACTTATCGAGAACAAGGACGCCAGGGTCTCGGTGATATTGATGGCCGGCATGGTGTTTTTGCTGGGATTCGCTTTGGCTGGCATGGGCGCATTGATTTCTTCAGGCTATAGAGTTGCACTGCAGGCGGGACAGATATGAAACCAAGAGCGCTAACACGTGCGGCAACCATAACGATTGCCTGGATTGTCTTGGCCACCATTGGCAGCGAGTTATCGGCCGAATTTAATGGTCTCCTGGCGACGATTGGCGCGCACGACTGGATTGGCAAAAGTATCGTTTCAATTATTTTCTTCGGACTCTTCTACTTCATATTTGCAAAAGCTGCGAATGATGATTTCTCACTCAAGGATACCTGGCAGCTTCTTCTGACCACTGTTTTTGGTGGGCTCATAATCCTGATTTTTTATGTCATGCATGCCTGAGTCGGGCTTGGGTTTATCAAGCAGTTGATAAGTAATTAATCAACATCGCGGGGCACTAAGGAGGGATATCTGATGTTTACAAGGGCGATTGTCAGAACACCATGCCGCGCCATGGTTGATGGATTAACCAGCGCCGATCTTGGCCTGCCGGATTACGCAAAGGCGCTTCATCAACACCACGATTACGTCCAGGCACTTGAAGAATGTGGTTTACAGGTTTCCGTGTTACCCGCTGATGAAGCCTACCCGGACTCCACCTTCGTCGAAGATGTTGCGCTGATGACACCGCGCTGCGCGATTTTGACCAACCCGGGTGCGCCAACCCGGCGCGGAGAAGTTGCCTCAATGCGGGCAACGCTGGCCCATTTCTGTACTCACATTGAAAATATCGACGCACCAGGAACCGTGGAAGCCGGCGACATCATGATGGTGGGCGAACATTTCTATATTGGCTTGTCAGAACGCACGAATGAAGCCGGTGCAGTGCAAATGATTGCCATATTGCAGAAACATGGCATGCAAGGCTCCATGGTCGAGTTAACCGAGGTGCTACACCTGAAGACCGGCCTTGGGTATTTGGAACATAACAACCTGCTCGCCTGTGGTGAATTCCTTCACAAACCCGAGTTTCAGGCATTTACCTTGTTAGAGGTCGAGCCCGATGAGGCCTATGCGGCCAATAGCGTCTGGATCAACAGTACTGTGCTTACCCCCAAAGGTTTCCCTAAAACCAGGCAAATGATCGCTACAGCGGGATATAAGATACGCGAAGTGGACGTTTCTGAGTTTCAAAAACTTGACGGTGGACTCAGCTGTCTTTCGCTCAGGTTTTGACTCTGCTGGGTGAGATTTGAATTTAATTTGCTCTGTTTTTAACTTTAACCTACAGACGCAGGTCCTGCGTATTGCTAAAATTTGTCTGTCGCTTTGTATGACGCGGAAGGGTCTTTTTTCAGGTGTTCCTGAAACTACCGTGCATACAAAGCGGCGCACCTGCAAGTATCCTTGCCCTGATACATGAATTGGTCCAATTTGAATAAAGTACTTACCATAAAAGTTATCCTTATCCGGAGCTGTAAGTTATGAATGAAGTGGTCGAAGTTGATAAGACCAACGCAGAGCAATCCGCTTCAACAAGGCTGAGTGATTGCTTGCTGCTGCAACGTGAAGCCTATTTATCTGCACCCAACCCCAGCCTGCAGCAGCGTAAAGAAGATTTACAGTCGCTCAAACGCCTGCTCGCCGATAACCGAGACGCGATTGCTGAGGCCATCAGCAAGGACTTCGGAAACCGTTCTCAGCACGAGACCATGCTGGCTGAAGTCCTGATGGTGCTGGATGGTATCAATTCGTCATCCAAACATCTGAAAAAATGGATGAAAGTACAAAAACGGAAAATTGAGACCACGGTTTATCCGGGCGCTAAAAATCGTGTGATTCCACAACCACTTGGGGTGGTTGGAGTCATTGTCCCGTGGAACTTTCCGATCCAGCTGTCACTGGGGCCGCTGACCTGTATTTTTGCCGCCGGTAACCGGGCCATGGTCAAGATGTCTGAAAACTCACGGCATCTGAGTCGTCTGTTGATCAGTCTCGTACCGGCATACTTCCCGCCCGAAAAATTGACTATTTTCGAAGAAACGGGAAGCGTAGGCATCGAGTTCTCTAAACTGCCTTTTGACCATATGATATTTACCGGTTCGGGCGCAACTGGTAAGGCCGTGATGGCTGCTGCTTCCAAAAACCTCACGCCGGTAACCCTTGAGTTGGGTGGAAAATCTCCTGCTGTTGTTGCGCCTGATTATCCAATTAAGAAGGCTGCAGAACGCATCATGGCGTCAAAGCTGTTCAACGCGGGCCAGATTTGCGTGGAGGTGGATTACCTGTTTGTTCCGGAAGATGGTCTTGATGCCTTTGTTAAACATGCCAAAGCCTGGACGCATAAGCATTGCCCGGATATCAACAGTCCTGATTTCACCTCGATCATCGATCAGAAATCCTTTGAACGGCTTACTGATGCTTTGGATGATGCCAGGCAAAAGGGCGCGAAGCTGATTGACCTTGCTGAGGGCCAGCAAGCGCTGCCGGGCTCCCGAAAACTGTCACCACACCTGGTTTTGAACACCAGTGATGACATGATTCTGCGTGAAAGGGAGATTTTCGGGCCAATTCTGCCGCTTATTCCATACAAGGATAAGTCAGATGTTGTTGAATACATTAATAAACGTGATCGGCCACTGGCGTTCTACCCTTTTACCAACGACAAAGATCTGCAACGCTACTACCTGGACCACGTGATGTCCGGCGGCGCTTGCGTCAATGATGCCCTGCTACATCCGGCGCAACACGATTTGCCGTTTGGTGGTATCGGTGCGAGCGGCATGGGCCATTACCATGGCTACGAGGGTTTTGTGACCTTTTCCAAGTTGCGCCCGGTGTTCTACCAGGCGAACTTTTCGGCCATGAAATTTCTCGCGCCACCCTATGGAAAACTGGCCAATAAAATGATAAACATAATTCTTAAAAGAAAACTATAACGTATTGTTTATTAATCTATATTAATTATTAAATAGCGTATAATCGTAGAGTAGGTATTTGCCGATACTCTGGTTCAGCTACCCCAAAGTCGCGGCGGGTTTGCACTGAACAGACTCCCGCTTAGTCGATAAACAGTTGGTAAGCAGCCCATGTATTGAGGCCGTCATCAGGATTTGTCCGCAGGCTGTTGCGCTTGGCGGCCAGCAATGCGTCCTGCACTTGCCCGTTGCTCTTGAGGCGGCGGTAGAAATCGTCTAAAAAGTTCCGGCTGGCAAGCTCGTTACTGCCCCATAAGGCCGCAAGAACCGAACCAGCACCGGCGTCCAGGAAATCTGCAACCAGCCCGACCCGGTTATTGAATGTCGAAGCAGCTATACCATTGAGTTTTATGGCATTTAAACAAACAAGGTTTGCTTCAAGGGGCTGTGAGTGGATTTTCTCAGGGTACAGGAACGTACTGCGTGGATTCAGTTCGTCACCCGACAGCTGCAGGAAAGACTGGTCGGGATATTTTAAATTCACCACCCCGGGCATTGCCAGGTGAATCAGATCAGCAGTGCGGAAGCGCGTATCCAGAAATTCATCTTCAAGCAAGGATGTGCCCTGGATGATACGCATACCGGGGCCCACGAATATATCCCTGACGACACTGATCTCCTCAGAGCTCTCAAGGCTGGTGGCGTATTCACCCGAATATTCACGTGGATGGCCCGCCAAGAACATCTTTGGTTCGGTATCGGTCTGCACGCCGGGTTG